>CAXBKC010000113.1:0-9493 GCA_963975615.1 uncultured Oleiphilus sp. | reverse complement strand
ATAACAACGTCTTCATCTGAGTCGATTACTTGTGACTCATCCCATTCTGGGGCTTTTGGAGGTGATGGGATTGAATCCACCTTCCGGTTGATATCTTCAGCAGCGGCTTGTCCATAAACAATGCATTCAAGCAGAGAATTGCTCGCCATACGATTCGCGCCGTGCAAGCCAGTAAAGGATGCTTCGCCTATCGCATATAACTGATTTACATCGGTTCTTGATCTTTCATCAACTACTATGCCGCCACAGGTATAATGTGCAGCTGGAACGATTGGGATTGCTGCCTTAGTTATGTCGATACCATAACTGAGGCAGGTTTCGTAAATAGTAGGGAAGTGCTTTTTAATGAAGGATTCATCTTTATGGCTAATGTCTAAATACAGATGATCAGCACCCAGTCTCTTCATTTCATGGTCAATAGCGCGCGCTACAATATCTCTCGGAGCTAGTTCAGCTCGATCATCAAAGCGATGCATGAAGCGTTCACCATTAGGCAGCAATAAATGACCACCTTCTCCACGAACAGCCTCGGTAATCAAGAAAGATTTGGCTTGAGGATGATATAAACAGGTAGGGTGAAATTGATTAAATTCCATGTTGGCAACTCGACAACCACTTCGCCAAGCCATTGCAATACCATCACCGCTCGCGCCGTCTGGATTACTCGTATAAAGATAAGCTTTGCTTGCACCACCAGTTGCAATAACAACAAATTTAGCGCGGAATAACTCGACATGATTACTTTCACGATTGAACACATAAGCGCCCACACAACGGTTGCCGGGTAAAAACAGTTTTTTATGCGTGATTAAGTCTATGGCAACACGGTTTTCAAAAATAGTGACATTTTCAGTTTTGGCTATTTGCTTGCATAACGCTGTTGAAACAGCTAAGCCTGTTGCATCATCCGCATGAACGATACGACGGTGACTGTGTCCACCTTCTTTTGTTAGGTGAAGTTCGGAGCCTTTGGAGCTTTTTGATGCAACCTTGGTAAAATCAACGCCTTGTTGGCTTAACCAATCAATACTTTTCCTACCGCCTTCAACCGTTTTTCTAACAGCATCTTTATGACATAAACCACCACCCGCATTTAGGGTGTCTATAATATGTGATTCGATATCATCATCATTGGCTAAGACTGCTGCGATTCCACCTTGAGCCCAAGGTGTTGAACCGCTAGAAAGGCTTGTTTTAGAAATAACAGCAACAGAGATCTTTTTGTCCAAACAAAGAGCCGTTGTTAACCCTGCAGCGCCGCTGCCAATAATTAAAACATCGTACTCGTATGGTAAAGTCATTTCTAAATCTCTGGCTCAAAAGAGGCGTATTATTCGGGTATTGAACTTAATTGTAAACATTGAGTCTAATGTGATTGAATGTTAGCAGAAGAGACTAAAAATATCATGACGACGTATTGACTTTAACTTGGTAAGTGTCCATATATATAGCTAAGTTTTATCTACTTATCTATAGAGACCTTTTCACGACCATTACGCTTACAAGTACGGCGTTAAAAACGACTCAAAATACTCATTTATACAAATGAATTCTGTTTGCTGTCATTTTTTCTTTGTATTTTCTGTGCTCGTAATGTTATGAAAAGGTTATATTTTATAAGGAATATAGAACATATTTTATATAAAAAGTAGAATCTTACTTTCGCTTATACAATAAATTATTTGAAAATTTCCTCTTAGGAGAAACAATGGCAAGCCAACCAACTATTGTAATGTCAAGTCTTGATGCCGACAGACTGGATACGCTTATTGAGTCATTACCGGGTTCGTCTTTCCCAGGAAAAAAAGCACTTGAAGCCGAGCTAGAACGGGCCGATGTGATCGATCCTGCTGATATGCCAGCTACAGTGGTCACCATGAATAGTGAAGTGTTGTTTAAAGTCGATTCATCTTCGGAAGAGTTTTGTTTGACCTTGGTGTATCCAGACAAAGTAGACAACACAGGTAAAACTATTTCTATTTTAGCGCCTGTTGGTAGTGCCTTATTAGGTCTTTCAATCGGTGATGAAATTGAATGGCCTAAGCCAGGCGGTGGTATGATGAAGGTATTAATTGCTGATATAAGATATCAACCAGAAAGAGCCGGAGACTATCATCGTTAATACTTTTAATGCTCAAAGAATAATTCTAGATATATGACTAATTCAAGGCAGTTTCAGGACCATCTTTTACGTAAGTCGACAGATCAACTAGATCAAAAGCTAGTGTCACGCGTTCAGAAAGGGGATCGTGCTGCCTTCGATTTGTTATTGGTTAAATATCAAAATAGGGTAGCTTCGATCGTTTCACGTTTTGTTAGTAACCCTGAAGATATTGCAGACCTTACACAAGAAGTCTTTATTCGAGTTTATCGTGCTATTCATTCCTTTAGAGGAGATAGCGCTTTTTATACTTGGTTGTTTCGTATTGCAATTAACCAGGCAAAAAGTTATTTAAAAAAGAATAAAGCAAGAGTAGGGTATAAAGACGGTGAGCATGCTGAACAGAAAATATCGGATAAAAGTAATGGCTTTCATACAGAAACACCAGAGAGCCTTTTAAGTCGGTCTGAATTAGCTGAAGGGATTGAAAATGCTTTAGCGGTTATGCCTGCGGAATTAAGTGTTGCCTTGATCCTGAGAGAGTTTGATGGTTTAAGCTATGAAGAAATATCCAAAGTTATGGAATGTCCGATAGGTACTGTGCGTTCACGTATCTTTAGAGCACGAGAGTTATTGGATAATACTATTAAGAGTTTGTCAGATGAAGTCCATTAAGGCTTGCTGGTAGGAGAAAAATATGAACGAACGTTTAAAAGAATCTCTTTCTGCCTTGCTCGATGGTGAAGTGAATGAACTTGAGCTACAGAGAATACTGACAAATGAAAATAGGCAGGAAGTGAGTTCTTGCTGGCAGCGTTACCATGAGGTAAGAGAGTGGATTCAGAAAGACTCATCTTTGCGTATTAAAATCGATATTCGCTCATCCGTTATGGAAGTCATCACAAAAGATGAACCACCCCACAAGGCCTAAATTTTAAATTAAAATGCTAAGCTATTATTTCCCAAAATCAATTGAATCAATATTATGATAGAAGAGCGTGCACTTGTTTTAGAGTCAATATTTGACGAAACTGATTTCTCACACAAAATGGCGCGTGTAAAAGTGCAGCGAACAAATGCATGTGAAAGCTGTAGTCTAAAGTCTGGATGTGGGCAGAGCGCCTTAACGAAACTATCTAGTAATCAGTGTTTAGAGTTAGATGTTGAAAATAACTTGGGTGCAAACCCAGGTGATGAAGTGCTAATTGCCATTCCTGAGTCGGGGTTGATGAGCGCTTCACTACGGGTATATTTTATACCTCTTATTTTAATGGTCTTAGGTGCGGTTGTCGGTGGCGTAATTGATCCACTCGATGAGAGTTGGACTATGATACTTTCAGTGGTAGGGCTTATTGTGGGTTTTGCCTGGGCGCGGTTTTCGAGTCAAAAACAAGCATTTGATACTAATTTCCTACCTAAAATTACACGGGTGACCCTTCAGTCTTCTACTATCTCGATGAGTGACCCAACTTAATAGTTTTCAAATTATTTCCTTGGTCTTACCGATATTTAAGTTGTAATTGAGCTATCTAACTCCACAATAACCTTCAGATTTTTAGTTATTCTATAGCTCTGAGGAACTTTAAAATGTCGTATTTACCTATTTCTGTACGTCCTATCTGGCTCGTACTTTTTGGTCTTATTCTTCTAAACGCTAAAGCTTTAGCGGCAGATTTACCCGATTTTACAGAACTTGTCGAAGAGCACTCTGAGGCTGTCGTCAATATTAGTACGATCAGTCACGTTGAATCTCGGGCGCCTTTTCAGTTTCAAGGAAACATGGATCAACTACCTGATATCTTTAAGCACTTCTTTGGTCAACCACAAACACCACGTAATGATGGCCCTGCAGAACCTAAGCAGCAGGCTCAGTCTATGGGATCAGGTTTTATCGTGTCTAAAGACGGCACAATTTTAACCAACAATCATGTGGTTGAAGGTGCCGATGAAATTTATGTTCGTTTTAGTGATAGGCGTGAGCTAAAGGCAAAATTAATAGGTTCCGATAAGAGTTCAGATCTAGCGGTGCTAAAAGTAGAAGCAGAAGATTTACCTGTTGTGAAACTAGGTAAATCAAAAGATTTGAAAGTCGGTGAGTGGGTGTTTGCCATTGGTTCACCCTTTGGTTTTGACTATACCGTAACCGCAGGTATTGTGAGTGCAAAGGGAAGAAGCTTGCCTAATGAAAACTACGTTCCTTTCATTCAAACCGATGTGGCGATTAACCCTGGTAACTCAGGTGGCCCATTATTTAATATGGATGGAGAAGTTGTCGGGATAAACTCCCAGATTTACACCCGTTCAGGTGGTTTTATGGGCGTATCTTTTGCCATTCCTATAGATGTAGCCATGGAAGTTGTCGCTCAATTAAGCAATCAGGGTTATGTGTCACGTGGTTGGTTGGGGGTTTTAATTCAAGAAGTGAATAAAGACTTGGCAGAGAGCTTTGGCTTGGATAAGCCCTATGGAGCCTTAGTAGCGCAGGTAGTCGCAGATTCCCCCGCTGAAAAAGCAGGCCTTAAAACCGGCGATATTATTATTGAGTTTGAAGGTGAAGAAATTAACCTGTCTTCGGAACTGCCCCAGTTAGTTGGCAGGTCTAAAGTAGGCGAAACCGTAAAGCTAAAAGTTGTCCGCAATAAAGAGACAAAAACAATCAAGCTTAAAATTGGTGAATTAACAAACGAGCAAGTCAGTAGTGAAAAAATTGTTCCATCTGAGCAAGCTAAGGTAAATCGTTTGGGCGTTAAAGTCGCCGCGCTTGAGACAAAGTCGCTTAACGATTTAAATATAAAATTTGGCGTGAAGGTAGTTCAAGTATCTGAAGGGCCAGCAAGTAAGTCTGGAATTCGTCAGGGTGATGTGATCACAAGTTTAAATAATCAAACATTTAGTAGTGTTGATGAGTTTGAGAAGCTAGTAGAAGGTTTGCCTAAGAAGCGCGCGGTACCCGCATTGATTATTCGTCGAGGAAATCCATCGTTTATTGTTATAAAAACCGATGACTAAAATTAATCTAAACTAAATTTTTTAGAATAGTAATTGTTATCTTAGGGGCTGAATTCAGCCCCTTTTTTATCACTTTTTGATTATTTTTTTTAGTTGCTAATCTTCATTATAGAATGCCTGAAAGCGAAGAAAGAGTGAATTATTCACTGGTGTGAATAGTTTATTTCTCTAATACTCAGGTGCTTACCCAAGATTTTGTGTACACTTCGCTACGTGAGACGCTTTTCAAGTCCGCGCCCCCAATCCTATGAGAAATTACCCTATGCTAAACCCAGATAAACCAAGCCTTCCGCGCGCGCTTATCGTTGCCGTGCAATTGGACAGTGTCAGCGATGTTGAATTTGAATCATCATTGGCCGAATTAGGTGAGCTGGCAAAGACTCTAGGCTTAGAAGTGGTCGGTAGGTTTACCCAAAAGCGTTCGTCATTTGAGTCATCGGCATATTTAGGTGTAGGTAAGCGGGAAGAAATACGACAATTCTTACAGGCTGACCAAGCTAACTCAGCTAGCTTGTCGAAGACCAATAAAGAGCCAGTAGAGTTTATTCTGGTCGATCATGAAATTTCGCCATCCCAATCGCTCAACCTGGAAAATGAAGTTGGTTGCGAGGTAATGGATCGTACCGTGGTCATCCTCGAGATTTTTCATCGCAATGCCAGCTCACATGCTTCGCGTGTACAGGTTGAGATTGCGCGTCTGACCTATATGGCGCCTCGCCTACGTGAGGCGGCCAAACGTGATGGACCGTCAGGGCGGCAGCGTAGCGGCACGGGTGGACGTGGTACAGGGCAATCGCGAGCTCAAGTAGACAGCCAAAAGGTTCGTGAGCGAATTGCAGAGCTCCAAAAAGAAATTGATGCGATGGAGGCTAGTCGCGATACTCAGCGATCACGACGTCAGGGTCAATCGGGGCTAGCGCAGGTGGCACTGGTAGGTTATACCAACGCAGGGAAGTCTACTTTAATGCGTGCCTTGACCGGCAGAGACGCCCTAGTAGCCAATAAACTGTTTGCTACGCTCGATACCAAAGTGCGCACTTTGCAGCCAGAAAGTGTGCCTCGTGTATTGGTAAGTGACACTGTTGGTTTTATCAAAAATTTACCACATGGGCTAGTTGCCTCGTTCAAGTCAACATTGGATGAAGCGCTCAGTGCATCGCTGTTGCTGCATGTTATTGACGCAGGCGACCCCGGATTTGAGGCGCAGATTCAAGTAACCGATAAAGTTTTAGCTGAGATTGGCGCTGATGATGTACCACGCATTCGGGTGTTTAATAAAATTGATTATCTGGACGATGCAACTGCACAAGCAGAACGTACCGCAGAACTGCAAGCGACCTACCCTGGCTGTATTGTGCTTAGCGCACGTCGGAAGGAAGATATAAAATCCTTGCATCAAACGATTGTGGAAACTTTCCAAAAAGACCTGATCGAAACCGAGATTTTTTTACCTTGGTCTGCTCAAGAATTACGCGGCGAAATCTTTGCTTTTTGCGAAGTGCTTGAAGAGCGTGCCGATGAAGAAGGAGCATTTTTTCGCTTTCGTACGACACCAGATGTGGTTGCTCGATTAAATGAGCTTTCAGAAAAAATGGGATAGAAAACGTTATTTTTTTGAATGCTATTTTTTAGAGCCAAAAAAGCCAACGCGCGTTTGTGACCAAGAATGTAAGGTGAATACTCCCTGGGTCATCACCTTAATTGACTATCTTTACTACCACGGCGGTTATAGCCAGTGTGTGATAACTGCTCTTGGTCGAATTTTGTCTGACAATTAACACACAAGCGCACTCCTTGGACTGCCTCACGGCGAGCTTCTGGAATTTCCACCTCGCATTCCTCACAATGAGTTAAGCTGTTACCAATAGATAATTGACTACGCGATAGTGCAACGGCATCTTCTACGCTAGCATCAATTTGATCTTGAACCGCGCCATCTTTTGACCATCCACCTGCCATAAATTACTCCCAAATAATTAGGATAGAACAGATCTGAATGCTATTTACTTAAGCAACCATTCTGGTCCCTGAGCCCGTCGAAGGGTGTTCCTCGGATGCACGTTTCTTGTCCGTTTCGACGGGCTCAACGAGCAGTAATTTTTCGGTCCCTGAGCTTGTCGAAGGGAAGTTTAGGCTTATGCGAACTCATGTTTCTTGCCCATTTCGACAAGTTCAACGATTGTCATGTTTGTTGATATTGATCTTAAGTAAGCGCCAGTAACTGACGTGCGATAGGAATCAGATCGTTCGCCAGCAAACCTCTTTCTCCATATTCACTACTGGCAATATCGGCTGCTTTAGCATGTGAGCACACTGCTAACTGGAGTGCATAATCTGGCTCTAGGCCCTGAGCTAATAAGCCGCCAATTAATCCGCTTAATACATCGCCCATACCACCACTTGCCATGCCTGGGTTGCCATAAGGGCAAAGGCTTACTGAACCTTTATTTGAGCAAATAAGGCTGCCACTGCCTTTCAAAAGAAAATTGCCTCCCCATTTATTTTGTAAAGCTTTAACAGCTATGACTCTGTCAGACTGAATTTCTGCTGTGTTTGAATTGAGCAGACGAGCTGCCTCACCTGGGTGAGGGGTAAAAATATGATGATTTCTTCTAAAGGTGCTTGACTCTAAAACAGAAGAGAAATTTGTACTTAAAAGGTTTAATGCATCCGCATCTATTACTAATGGCTTGTCACTGTTTAATGCTGCCAGCAACATTTTCTCTGACCAAGCACTTTGACCTAGGCCAGGGCCGATGATGATTACATCCGCTTGTTTTAGAGCGTGCTCAATTTCTTGCATGTTTTGGGATGCGAAGATCATTGCTTCAGGGATTGAATTTAGCAGTGCTGTGCGATGTACTTCGTGAGTGATGACGGTTGTAAGGCCTGCGCCCATTCTAGCGGTCGCTGTTGCCGCTAATACTATCGCGCCACCATAACCAAGATCTCCGCCGATAATCATGGCATGACCACAGTTGCCTTTATGTGCATCTCTCGGACGTGGCGCTAACTCTTTTAGTAAGTTGTTAAGATCTAATCTATCTGCAATGGGTGCTATGTGTTTGAACGTATCCAATTCCAGACCCAAGTCGCTGAAGGCTATTGTTCCAGAATAATGGCGTCCAGATCCTGTAAATAAACCAATTTTAAGGCCAATAAATGTAGCGGTTAAATCTGCTTTTATAGCAAGTCCAAGGACTTGACCTGTATTGGCTGATAAGCCAGAAGGAATATCTAAGGCGAGAATAGGGCTGTCTTGTTGATTGGCTGTTTTAATAATTTCGGCATAAAGGCCTTTAACTTCAGAATTTAAACCTGTGCCTAATAAGGCATCTACGACGACGGTGTTCTTATTTTTACATAGCTTTTTAAATGTAAGCTGATCGAACTCTTTACAGATGGTCTTGGTTTCAAGGCAGCTATGATATGCGGCTAGTGCATCGGCTTTTAATTTTTCGGGAGGTGAGGCAAAAAATACCTCGACATTCCAGCCTCGATTTTTTGCAAGGGCTGCGACAATATAACCATCTCCGGCATTATTTCCGCTGCCACATAAAACAATTAGATTATTGGCCTCAGGCCACTGCTTTACCAATGCATGAAAACTAAATCGTGCGGCTTTATTCATTAGCTTAAAGCCATCAATTCCTTGTTCATCTATAGCAAAACGATCCATTTCACGCACTGCTTGAGCAGAATAAAGGGAGTAGGGTAATGAAGAATACTCATCGCTTAGCTGATTTTTTTTAGAATTAATCAAGTCTTTGAATGAATACATGCCGGTATACCTTTGTCTATGAATCTAAGATGCGCATTGTGTTAAACAGTGAGTCTTGTTGAAAGATTTCAGAGTATCTTCATGGTATTATCAACTCAGCTTTTGTTCCAGAAACTTAAGCACTTAAAAAATTATATCGCTTAGTCTCAATCACATAAAAATGGCCTATTAGTCTAATGAGAACCAAATCGGAAAAATTGATAATTTTAGCCAGTAGAGCTTCGGTACTAGTCGCTGTCACCTTATTGACTATGAAGTTTTATGCCTGGGTGATGACAGGCTCTATGGGTATTCTAGCAGCCTTAGTGGATTCTTTACTCGATCTTTGTGCATCGTTAATCAATATGGTTGCAGTACGTTATGCCATGGAACCAGCAGATAAAGAGCATCGATTTGGTCATGGAAAAGCAGAAGCCTTAGCGGGTTTAGGTCAGGCAACTTTTATAGCAAGCTCAGCGATTTTTTTAATTATTTATACCATCGAGCGCCTTATCAATCCCGAGTTAATTGAATCACCAGAGATTGGTACCTGGGTGATGTTTGTTTCCTTAGGTATTACGATGCTCTTGGTAAGCTACCAACGTTATGTTGTTAAAGTGACG
>CAXBKC010000112.1:0-9588 GCA_963975615.1 uncultured Oleiphilus sp. | reverse complement strand
GGTTATCGCACGGTTGTTGTTTTTGAGGTGTGTTGTTAATAAATTTTGACAATGATGATCAATTTGGCAATGAATAGATTGCATTGCTTTAGTGATTTTTTTTACATCAGGTTTGCTATGGCTATTGCATACACTTTGTTTAATAAGATGCTTATCAACAATTTGCCGGCAGTATTGTCGAGCACTTTCGATATTAAGTGCCTCGCAGTAAGCGAGCCGTTCTGTATCTTTAAAGATTTCACCAATGCACATTTTCTGAGTGTCGCAAAAGCAAAGTGTATAATGACGATACGATTCTTGTATTGAATAGTTAGGGTCATCTTGATCTATTTTATCGACTATTGGTGGTGGTACTCTATCCAAAGCATTATATATTCCTAAAAGTGTAGGCTGTGCATGAAAACTTGAATGTTTGGTCATAATGAGTTGAGTCCACAAGAGCATTGTTAATGCAG
Organism: uncultured Oleiphilus sp.; assembly: GCA_963975615.1. Classification (GTDB taxonomy): domain Bacteria; phylum Pseudomonadota; class Gammaproteobacteria; order Pseudomonadales; family Oleiphilaceae; genus PZPK01. The sequence continues at coordinate 9,133 of CAXBKC010000112.1, read as the reverse complement.
GGGCAGCATTTTAATAAGTAATATTTTTGCATGTTGCTATTTTTGCCTGTCTTTTCCAAAGCACCAAGCCAAAGATGTTTGTAGTCACGATAAATAGAATTTGCTTTATCTATTTACAGAATCCTTTCAGAATGCAGCACACCTTTCTTAGCATTACTGCGCTCGTAACCTTGTGCAAAGGTTTCTAATATCTTTTTTTTATTCTATTTTCAGGAAGTTTTTATGCGTATTGCCATTTTGTCTCGAAACCCTAAACTTTATTCAACAAGACGTTTAAAGGAGGCAGGAGAAGAGTTAGGGCATCAAATTGATATTATTGATACCACGCATTGTTATATGGATATCACCAGCAATAAACCAGCTGTGCGCTATCAAGGAAAACCATTACCTCATTATGATGCAATTATTCCTCGTATAGGTGCGTCTATTACATTTTACGGTACGGCGGTTGTGCGTCAATTCGAGATGATGGGGACTTATAGTATCAACGAGTCAGTGGCAATTAGTCGGTCTCGTGACAAATTACGTTCACTTCAACTACTATCGAGAAAAGGCATTGGTCTACCACGAACAGGTTTTGCGCGCCATCCAGATAAGATTTCCGACCTGTTAAAAAATGTGGGCGGCGCTCCGGTTGTTATCAAATTATTGGAAGGCACACAAGGGATTGGTGTGGTTTTGGCAGATACAGAAAAAGCCGCCGAAAGTATTATTGAGGCATTTATGGGGTTAAAGGCAAATATTCTGGTACAGGAATATATTAAAGAAGCGGGTGGAGCCGATATACGTTGCTTAGTGATTGGTGACAAGGTGGTTGCATCGATGAAACGACAGGCTGCGCCGGGTGAATTTCGATCCAACTTACACCGCGGCGGATCTGCAGAACTTGTTAGATTATCGCCTGCGGAGAGGAAGACCGCTGTTGATGCTGCAAAAACAATGGGACTTGCCATGTGCGGTGTTGATATTCTTCGTTCGAATAGCGGCCCAGTCGTGATGGAAGTTAACTCATCACCTGGCCTGGAAGGAATTGAAATGGCAACAGGTAAGAATGTGGCAAAAATGGTGTTTGATTATATTAGTAAGAATGCCAAACCAAATAATACAAAAACCAGAGGCAAGGGTTAAGCATGTCAGACGAATTGATTATAGCGGGAGTTACAATTCTTCCGGGAGAAACAAAGCATATTGAATTACCAACGGTATCTCTTTATACAGACACCAACATGTCCATACCTATATTTGTTAGGCGAGGTAAGCGCGCTGGACCAACCTTATTCGTGAGTGCTGCAATTCATGGAGATGAGCTAAATGGTATTGAGATTATTAGCCGTCTTATTAACAGTAAAGCGATTAGCTCGATTAAGGGTACCTTGATTGCTGTTCCCTTTGTAAACGGTTATGGCGTACTAAGTCAGAGTCGCTATTTACCAGATAGACGTGATTTAAACCGATCATTTCCCGGTTCTCCTAAAGGGTCTTTTGCCGGTAGGGTCGCTAATTTATTTTTAAATGAAATCGTGTCCAAATGTGACTACGGTATTGATCTTCATACTGGTGCAATTCATCGAACAAATTTACCTCAGATTCGCGCTAACTTAGATGACCCGCGTGCTTATGAAATGGCAAAGGTATTTGGTGTGCCTGTTTTACTTAACTCGAACTTACGAGATGGCTCTCTCAGAGAGGCCGCTGGTGAGCTGGGTGTAAGTATGATTTTGTATGAGGCGGGTGAGGCGTTACGTTTTGATGAATTGTCTATCAGGGCAGGACTTCAGGGCGTTAAAAATGTGATGCGACAACTAGGTATGCTCTATAAAACAAAAGCCCGACCTAAAAAATTTGGTGCAGTGGAACCTTTTGTTGCTCGTCAGAGTGGTTGGGTCAGAGCACCTGAAAGTGGTTTTGTTAGCCATCAAAAGCAATTAGGTGATTATGTTGAGAAAGGTGAAAGTCTTGCCATTATAAAAGACCCTTTTGGGGCGACCTTAGACGAAATACTCAGCAATGCGAAAGGTATTATTATTGGCAAGCAGAATATACCTCTCGTTCAGGCAGGTGAGGCTGTTTATCATATAGCTTACTTTACAAAGCCCGATGATGTCGTAGGTAGTATCGAGAATATGCAAGATGTATTGATACCTGAAGATGAATTACAAGATTAAACCATTAAAACACACTAGGTTATGACCAGAGATGACAGACTATAACAACAAGCTAATTCTTGGTGCGCTAGAAGTATGTAACTTGCCTGAATTACAGATTACAGACTTGCACGTAAGGGTAGATACGGGGGCGAAAACCTCATCCTTACATGTAGATAATATCGAAACTGAAATCCGTAATGGCGAAACGTGGGTAAGTTTCGATATCCACCCAGATATACATAATGTTGAGCGTGTTGTTCGGCGCTCATCAAAATTGAAAGAAACGCGTTTAATCAAAAGTTCTAATGCCGCTAAAGAGCAGCGTTATATTATTGAAACTAAAATTAATATGGGTAAGAGAATATGGCCGATTGAGGTAAGTCTGACTGATCGCTCTAGTATGAGTTATCTAATGTTACTAGGGCGACAGGCGATGCTCCATGACGTGCTAGTAGACCCTTCCAGAGAGTATCTTCAGAATATTGAAGTTTAGTACTTAAGTAATAAGAGCATTTAATGTTCTTATTACTGATTATATCCTCGGCTTAGCAAGCAAGCTCCAAAAATTCCTCATATCGACATGTTACATAAGACATCAATGCTCAGACTTAAAAGGTAAACAAACTCGCAATCTAACGCTGCTGATCTACACTAAACAGGTAATGTTTGGAGGGTTGTTGTGAATAAAATTGTTACTTTTATAGGGTGTTGCCTTTTTTGGCATAGTTTTGTCTCTGCTGAGATGAAAGTACGGGTAGTAGATATGGCAGGACAGCCAGTATCAGATGCCGTAGTTTCAATACCTTTATCCGAAAAAAATATTAGATTATCTACCAACATTGAAACTGAAGGTATGATATCTGCGGTCATGGATCAGGTCGATAAACAGTTTTTACCGCGCGTTCTACTTGTGAAGAAAGGACAATCCGTCATTTTTCCAAATAGTGACCAAGTTAGGCACCATGTTTATAGCTTTTCCAAGCCGAATGATTTTGAAATCCGTTTATATAGTGGCGATCAAGCAGAGCCTGTGGCTTTTACACAACAGGGAGTAGTGGTTTTAGGCTGCAATATTCACGACAAAATGCTTGGCTACTTATATATTCAGGGTAATGAAATAGCCAGTATTAGTGATAAAGATGGAATTGTGACTTTTGGCGATGCATTCTTGAATGAAACATCTGAAGAGCAAGTAGTCACTATTTGGCATAGCCAGTTATCAAGTAATAAAACCGATAGAGTCACCAGACTCTTGCAAGAAAAAGATGAGAATGGTGCATGGCTGTTACGTTTAGAGCTTATTCCTGACGTTAAAAAAACAAGCCGTAAATTTAAGCCTAGGTATCCATAATAAAATTCGATGACTCTTAATTTTAGAATATTTAAACTTATTGGTGGGTTGGTAACAGCCAGTTCAGTAGCAATACTTGTAACGGTATGGTTGACAAGTGTTAGTCAAATATCGTCTCAAGTTTCTAAAGATTTAGATGTTGGCCAGGGTGTTATAGAGCGCGTCTTTGAAAATAGAAGTAGTCTTTTATTCAGCACAGCTGATGTCTTGACCGCAGATTTCGGTTTTAAGCAGGCGGTTGCCTCAAGAGATCAGCATACAATAGAAAGCGCTTTGAATAATCATGGACAAAGAATTTCTGCCGACCTTATGATTTTACTGTCCTTAGAGGGGGAAACACTAGCCAGCACCTTTAGCCAGCTTTCGGTGGGTACTACTTTTACGGATAAAAAACTAGTCAGCCAAGCCGTCGAAGAAGGTGGTGTCATTTCGATGCTTAGTCTGGATGGTAAACTATATCAAATTATTTTGTTAACGGTAGAAGCACCAAATCCGCTTGCCATTGCCGTTGTTGGTTTTGAAATTAATAGCAAGCTCATCAATGATTTAAAAAATATCACCAAGTTACATGTCACTCTTCTATCCCATCCTGGGATAAACAAAGAAATTACCTATATTAGCTCCTTGTCTGATGTGTCCGTAGACAAAGCGATTGTAGCTAAAGTTGATACATCTCAAGGTTTAAACCCATTTACTTTTGATTCCGAACAGTTTGTTTCTCACCATTTTGGAATGAAAGGCATTAGTGTCACAGAAGGAGATGTGGAGATTATTTTGAGTGAACGCCTAGGCTATTGGTTTTCCAGCTTTTATCAGTTATTAATCGATATTGTTTTAATCAGTTTACTTTCGATGGCCTTAGCCATTCTTCTTGGTTTAATCTTTTCTAGAAATATTACTCGTCCTCTCGCTAACCTTGTGTTATTTGCTAGAAATATTGCATCGGGCAACTATCAACAGAAAGAAGATTGCGATTACAGCGCAAAAACACAAGAAATTAGCCGTTTGGAAGACGCATTTTTTACCATGCAAGAAGATATTCGTCATCGAGAAGAGAAGATTGAATACCAAGCAAGGCATGATTTAATTACCAAGCTATTTAACCGTTATGAAATTACCGATTTTATTCAGAAGCGCCTATTAGTTCAGGACGTATTTGAAATCATCAGCTTTAAGGTTGTTGGTTTTAGAGAAGTAAATAATGCCTTTGGTTACGATTCAGGCGATGCGTGTTTAGAATCATTGGGACGTCGAATACAAGAGTTAGGCGGGTGTGCTGCAAGGCTAGATGGTAGTGAGATTGTTTGGGTGCCTGATTATCCAATTGTTAAATCGGACTTAGAAAATATTCGAAATAAATTAGAAGATGCACATATTCTGAAAGGCTTAGAAATAAAACTCAAATTAGCTATGGGTCATTTAGTACTTCCTCAGGATGCATCGACAGTAGAATATTTATTTCGTAATCTCAGTATTGCAGTGCAAAAAGCCGAAGATCACCCAGATTTGTATCAGCGTTATCAAGAAGGTATGGAGCAAGAGTATCTTAAACGCTTGGCAATATTACGTGAATTAGAAATAACCTTAGAGCAAGGTAATCAAGAAGCGTGTAAAGATGCTTGTGAACTAGACATGTTTTATCAACCGAAACTGCACTTGCCAACAAATAAAGTAACTAAAGTTGAAGCACTTATTCGTTGGAATAGTCATGTTTTAGGGTTTGTTCCTCCCGATTTATTTATTCCAATTGCTGAAAAGGCAGGTTTGATAAATGAGCTAACTCAGTGGGTTATTACTCGCGTTGTGAGCGACTTGGTTGAGTGGCGAAATAAGGGTGTTACCATGGTTGCAGCAATTAACCTATCGGTACACGATCTCACGCACCCACCTCTTATTCAGCATATTCAAACATTAATCGAAGACAATAATATAGGACCAGAATTAATTGAGTTTGAAGTCACTGAAAGCGACCTCATGAATGATCCTCAGAAAGCAATGCTACAACTTGAAGCGCTTAAAAATATGGGTTTCTCTCTGGCTATCGATGATTTTGGGACCGGCTATTCTTCCATGTCTTATTTAAAAAATATGCCCGTTAAAACACTTAAAGTAGATAAGGCTTTCGTATTAAATCTTCATCAGAATATCGATGATCAAACAATTGTTCAGGTCGTCATAGACTTAGCAAAGCGCTTTGATTTAGAAGTTGTTGCTGAAGGTGTCGAAAATGAAGAGGCATTACAGATGCTTAAATCATGGGGATGTGAATGGATTCAGGGATATCACATATCTAGACCTGTCGATAGCGAAACATTATTAACCTTTTTGTCAGAGTATGCAGAAAACAATTGAGAGCTAAAATGAATTTGAAGATAAGAAAACGCCACTTAAACAGTGTTTCAGGTGCACTCTTAATCCTTGGTTTAAGCTGCACTGCTAGTGTTTTCGGGGGTGAAGGGAAAATTATAGCGACAGCAGGTTTGACTCAAATTGAAGGTTCAGGTGGTGGCGGTTTAGTCCCGTGGGCAACTTTGTCCGGCTATGATAGCCGAGATGAAATATCTGTTGGTGCCTTTAATACGCAAGTGAATGTTGATGATTTTCGTTTACAGTCGTGGGGGGTGAACGCCAGTTTTTATGATCGACTTGAAGTGAGTTTGGCTCAGCAAACTTTTGATTTAAAGCCCGCTAGTGGAAATATTCGACAGAATATTATTGGCCTTAAAGCACGCTTATATGGTGATGTAGTTTATAGCCAATGGCCACAAGTTTCTTTGGGCGTTCAACATAAGCGCTTGATAGATCAAAATACCGATCTTAGCCCTACAACGGCAGACGCAGTCGGGGCAGATAAAAGCGATCATGGCACTGACTTCTATTTAGCGATGACCAAAGTACATTTAGGCTTGATTTGCGGTTACAACTTTGTCTGGAATCTAAATTTTCGAGCAACTAAAGCTAATGAAATGGGCTTGCTAGGTTTTGGCGGCAGTAAAAATAAAAGCTATGAAATTATGACCGAAGCCAGTGCCGGAATTTTGCTGAATGAGCATGTCGCTGTCGGTTTAGAGTATAGACAGAAGCCAGATAATCTAGGGCTAAAAGAAGATGACTGGAAAGATGCTTTCATTAGCTATATTCCAAATAAAAACATGAGCCTTACATTAGCATGGGCAGAACTCGGCACCATTGCAGGAGCAAAAGATCAAAATGGCTGGTATGTATCTTTGAATGCGAACTTATAGTATTTAGTTTTTAATGACGTCCTTGGTGAAAGATATGAACAAAATCCAAAAAAATATTTTATATGCTGTTATCGCATTAATAGCAATAACTCTGCTCAGTGCATGCGCCAGCCACCATAAACAAAGCTTATATGAACAAGTTGGTGGAGAGTTAGCTGTTGAGAAGATTAGTGATGCCTTTATTGATGAAATTCAGTACGATAAACAAACACTCGCGTTCTTTTTAGATTCAGATATAAGTCGCTTTCGAGAAAAGTTTATTGAGCACGTTTGTGTGCATTTAGATGGGCCTTGTGTTTATACCGGGGATGATATGTTAAGCGTCCATAAGGGTATGAATATTAAAGAGTCTGACTTTAATCGTGTGGTCGAACTATTGATTAATGCAATGACTAAAGTGGGTATTCCTCATCGATTACAAAATCAGGTGCTAGCGAGATTTACGCCAATGCGTGGGGATATGATTTATCATTAATACACTATTTACTCATTTGTGTTGTGGATGTCATAAATGAAGTGGAGGCTATTGTTTGTCTTTTCTTTACTTCAGACTGCTATGATTTGCGATGCAGCTGAGTCGACTGATGATGGCTGTGCCAGTATCAGGCATATTCAGATGAAAATAAATGATGTTTATGAGGTTGAGGATGAACCTAATTTTTTTGAATCTACGTTAAATTTTTTACACTTTAAAACACGCGCCGAAGTCATAAAACAAGAATTGCTGTTTCAAGAAGGGGATTGCTTAGACAAAGACCTTACCGCAGAAACGGGGCGAAATTTAAGGTCTTTACCCATTTTCTCCGATGCACGTATTACTATATCGCCAATAAATGAAACCAATGAAGTTGATATTTTAATTACCACAAAAGACCGTTTTACGCTTAGAGCAGAGGTAAGCGCAAGTCATAACTCTGGTACAACTAAAACTCGTTTAAGCTTTGGCGATAAAAATCTCTTTGGGCAGAATAAGGCCCTACATTTTAGTCAGACTGACGAGGGTGGAGAGAAACAATCGCGCTATGTATATGAAGATGGACGTTTCTTTCATGATTATGCTTTATATGCATCCTATACTAGCGCACGCGATGGTGGCTTAGAAAACTATTCTTTGGCAAATCCCTTTCGTGCGTTAAATGACAAGTTTTCGTATTTCATTTCCTATAAAAAAAATACGCAAAACTTTGTTTATAAGTTAGACGATAATGAAGAGGTAGAAATCCCCCAGTTCTATGAAAGTACAGGTCTTGGTTATAGTTATGAGTTTGGCTCAAGAACAAAGTCCAAACGTTTAGGCATTACACTTTCAACGGCGCAACAAGACTATTTTAGTAATGACATTAGTACCCAGACAAGTATTCCTGACCGGCTTGAAAAAATAGATTTTGACCTCACAGCCACCTTAACTGATAGGCATGATTTTATTGTGATGCAGGGTTTGGATAGCCTAGTTTATCGGGAGGATGTTGAGTTATTTAAATCGTTTATTTTTGGTTTAGGGGTTCAGCAGCGTGATGATTTGGCCGGTATTGAATATCACCCTAAGTACCAAATTGGCTTCAGACAGACAAATTATAATCAAGAGAACTTACTTTCTTCATATTATTTTAATCACTCTGGGCGTTACTATGACGGTAGCTTGCTAGAAACGCAGACCACTGCTTTTTATCATTGTTATTACTTACCACAGCCAGGCCATGTTTGGCTTGGTGGCCTTACTTATCAATATCGATATGGAAAGGATGTCCTTAATGATACATTAACTATGGGGGGGGATGTTGGTTTTAGAGGTTATGAAGCAAGTAGTTTTACAGGTAATAAGAGTTTGTTATTGAATTTTGAGTTTCGTCATCGTTTACCTTCTAAATGGTCAAAAGTCGCTATAGGCCAAGCTTTTTTTGCTGATACCGGTTTTGCTTGGAAAAAAGGCGAGGATATGCGTTTTGAAGATTTAAAGGTGGATGTGGGTTGGGGCTTACGTTTCGATATCCCTTCCATATTCGGAAAAAATATCCTTCGTTTTGATTTAGCTGTTGCCACCGAGACAGGTGATATATTAGCGTCGATCACCTTAGGACAGATATTTCGCTATAACGAATTAACTCAAGGTAATCAGCAAGAATTTTGAGTGTTTGATTAAAGCAAGTTCTATCCATACCAGGGTCTTTTATGGAAGCAAGTAGCGAGCTCGTAAAGAACTCGTTTTGTGAAGTGGGCTTAGTTTAAATTAGTCATAGCATGCCAAAAGCGTGATAGTAAGTCTGAAAAAATATCAGAGGCTTCATGTTGATTCTAGTGAGTACAATCCTTCACTGCATGTTCTACTCTGGATCACGGATATCAGAATCGCCATCTTCTTCTTCGTCTTCTTGAAGGTCAGTGACAACGGT
>CAXBKC010000111.1:0-9659 GCA_963975615.1 uncultured Oleiphilus sp. | reverse complement strand
ATCGGAATCAGGATAAAATTTCCGGAGCAATTCAAAGGCCTGAACTCGATAGAGCTGGTGTGCCAAACTATTACCGTGCTTTTGCTCCATAGTAAAAATTGCTTTGGACAAACGAATCCAATTGTTCACTTGATCAAATTGAACATCGAAGGGAATATAGCGTTTATATTCTGCCAGCATATATTTCTCTGGCTTAGGCCTTGCGACCCCTATACCCAGAATATAATGTTCAGACTCTTGAACCAGTTCTTTCACAAAGGTCAATGTCCCCATTAGATCTCTATCAGCAATAAAGGCTCTTAGTTCAGCACTTGCTTCTGGCAAGGTGTATCGTAGCTCAATGTGGTTCGGCAAGACATGTAGCGACATTTGTGAAAGCAGTAAAGATAAAGATTGGAATTGCACGCCCGACTTTAAAGACTCCATAAAACTGGGCGCAGTCATCAAGAGCATCGCATAGATTCCATAGGATGTGAAAGATACCTGGCTCCCAGCTTTTATTCCCAATAAAGGATCTTTTAGAAGCTTTATCGCATCCGAAATAATGTCTAGCTCTAATGATTGATCGATCACCGCAGAGCCATTTAATGCACCAAGCGATAAGCCCCGTTTTTCTAATAGAACTGAAGGATCATAACCAAGCTTTTCAATGGCGCTGAACAATGGAATAAGACCCAAAATCGACTGCTTCTTTTTGTTTTTCTCATTCCTCACAAAACTTACCCTATCAAAAAAATTCACGTAAGATAGTTTAACTATTAAAGTCAGTATGGCCGAAAATATCAGTTTTTGACAGATTCTATCCTATATTTTATGACCACTAGTCATTATCTTTATATCACCACTCTGGCTTAGTCCGATTACTCGGAATTAGGTAGCCTTGTTTTTAAGGTAGCAAGCTATTAATAGATCTGACTAAAATAGGCACACTCAGGAAAGGTGAGCATAAAAATGAATAAAGAATATGAAGAGTTAGATGTACTTATTGTCGGCGCTGGTATTTCTGGTTTAGGTATGTGCTATAACTTGAAGAAAAAGCGACCACATAATTCCTTTGCCGTGATTGAAGCGCGGTCTAATATTGGTGGTACTTGGGATTTATTTAAGTACCCAGGGATTCGCTCTGATTCTGACATGTATACCTTTTCATATTCATTTAAACCATGGACAGACAAAGAGTACATTGGCTCTGCAGAACGAATTCGAAACTACCTTCATGAACTAGTTAGAGATGAAGGCTTAGAACATTACATTCGCTTCCAACAAAAAGTAACAGCTGCCAACTGGGATTCACAAAAGAATCGCTGGTTAGTAACAATCGAAAAGAATGATGGTTCTAAGCATTTTATTGCAGCAAAATTCTTAAACTGTTGTTCTGGTTACTACAACTACGAAAGTGGATATCTACCAAAATTCGAAGGCTATGAAAACTTCAAAGGCACGATAGCACATCCGCAACAATGGCCAGAAGATTTAGATTACAGCGGCAAAAAGGTGGTCGTCATTGGAAGCGGTGCAACTGCCGTTACCGTGGTTCCATCAATGGCAAAAAAAGCCGCACATGTCACCATGGTGCAACGTTCTCCCACCTATATTTATTCTCGTCCATCCTCAGACATGTTATTCAGAGTACTTTCACGTATTTTGCCTGCGGGCATAACCAACCGTGTTATGCGAGCTAAATATACAACGATGCAACAACTGGCTTTCATCATATCGAAAAAGTTTCCCAACTTTGTGCGTAACATGGTGCGCAACATGAACAAAAAAGCCTTGGCAGGCTCAGCCGATGTGGATGTGCATTTCAAACCTAGCTACAAACCCTGGGATCAGCGCATGGCCTTAGTGCCCGATGCCGACTTATTCAATTCAGTTCGATCGGGTAAAGCCAGCATCGTAACCGATGAAATTACCCGCTTTACTGAAACAGGCTTGGAAATGAAGTCTGGCCAAAAAATTGATGCTGATATTATTGTTCCTGCGACAGGTTTAGATATCCAACTATGGGGGAAAATGGAACTAACGGTCGATAATATTCCAGTCATTGCGAATAAACTAACGAGCTACAAAGGCATGATGTTTAGCCAAATGCCAAATTTTGTTTGGGTCTTTGGCTACTCAAATTCCTCTTGGACATTGAAAGCAGAGCTCACCTTTGATTATGTTTGCCGTTTACTCGATCACATGGAACAAAATGGCTATCAAAGCGTATACCCATATCGAGAACCTGAAATCGAGCAATCTAATATTCTTGATTTAAAGTCTGGTTATATACTTCGCGCCTTAGATAAGTTACCTGGCCAAGGAACTGAGTTTCCATGGTGCAATAAAGACATTTATTTCAAAGATATCATGGCGATTAAGCACAGCAAATTAGTGGACGGCGTTTTGCGCTTTGATGACAACTCCCCGCTTGCAGAATTTCATCAAGCAAACCACGTTATTGAAAAGGAAACAGAAACATCTGTTAGTGAACTTACAATAGCGTTGACTGCAAAAGACAAAACATCGAATAGCAATACGGCGATAAAAATAAAGGAGACAGCCAATGTCTCGTAAAGCCCCTGTTGTGCTAATCCACGGTATGTGGAGCACACCTGAATCCTTAAAGGACCTGAAAGCCGCTTTTGAAGAGCAAGGCTATCCAGTTCATGTGCCCCGTTTACCATTTCATCTTCCCAAAAACCAATTGAGGGGCGAGCTTGGAAAGAAACTTGCCGCAGCAAGCATTGAAGACTATGTCTCTTGTATTAGTGAATGTATCGAACAACTAGAACAAAAACCAATAGTGGTCGGACATTCGATGGGCGGGCTACTCGCACAATTAATAGCTGCAAAGTATGACTGTGAAAAACTAGTACTGATTTCCTCTGCCCCACCTGCGGGTATTAATAGTTTTAAATGGTCTGTATTACGCACATTTGGGCACAACTTATTTTTATTTCCACTATGGCGAAAAACAACTAATTTACTGCTGAAAAATATCGAATACGGCATTGCCAATACGCAATCAGCTGACGTCCAGAAAGAGATCGTTCAAACGTCTACTTTTGAATCAGGAAAAGCTACTTGGCAAATCTCGATGTGGATTTTATATAGAAAACCACCGACACGTGTTCACTACGAAAATATTAAGTGCCCGGTGCTATTGATAAGTGGCACTGAAGACAAAATCACACCAATTAAACTTCAACGAAAGTTGGCACAACAATATTCTGACAAAGCAGAGCTAAAAGTAATCGAAGGTGCCTGTCACTGGACGATAGGAGGCTCATTTTTTCCTGAAATTAAAGACACTATTTTTTCTTGGATAAATAAACAAGTACCGCTCATTGAGCTTGGCCTGCACTGAGCCCGTCGAAGTGTCGAAACGGATAAGAAACATGAGTTCACGGAAACCGAAACACTTTCGACGAGCTCAGGGAACGATCTTTAATATAACAATATGAGAATAAAAATATGAGTAAATGGAATAGCAAACAAATATTAATAACGGGTGCGGGTTCTGGTATAGGCCAAGCCTTAGCAAGGTTATTTGCCAAAGAAGGCGCAAAGCTAATTCTCACAGATGTAAATGAACAAAACCTTAACAGCACCACCAACGAACTTATCCATGCAATCACAATTTCTCAAGTGGCTGATGTTAGTAAAAAAGAAGACTGGCAGGCACTCGCGAATAAGGTGAAAGCAGAAGTCGGTTATTTGGACGTACTAATCAATAATGCTGGTATGACCTCCATTGGATTTTTTGAAGACACCTCTGAAGCTTTATTCAATAAAGTAATGGATGTAAACCTAAACGGCGTCGTGATGGGTTGTCGGGAAATGCTACCCTTATTAGAAAAATCTCAGCGAGGATTGATCGTGAATGTGGCTTCGATTTTTGGGCTAATTGCAATGCCGATGGTTACCCCTTACCACGCGTCAAAATTTGCAGTTCGTGGATTTACCGAGGCTTTAAAACAAGACATGATGTTCCAGAAAAAGAATATCGATGTCGTCTGTGTCATGCCAGGCGGTATTCGAACCAACATCGCTAATTCTGCTGTAACAGAAGTAAACCAGCCTAACGACTTCGCAAAGCACTTTTCTTCCGTTGCCAGAACTACGCCAGAGCAGGCTGCAAAAGTAATTGAAAAGGGTATGCGTAAAAACACCTTCAGAATTTTGATTGGTGCTGATGCAAAATTAGTCGATCTACTTTATAGAGTTTTACCAACTAATTATTACCTTGTTTCGAACGCCCTTCTCGGTGTAAAAAAGTTTCTTAAGGTTTAGCTAAGCTATAAAAGTAAACTTCTTACTCTCCACCCTCTTTTTAGAACCAGTCTGAAAAGAGGGCCTTTTTAAGCTTCAACATCATTTCGATATGCTCTTCACCATTCTTATATTTAGAACTGCACATTCTCTCTGAATCAAATAATAAACCTGTGCTATATTCTGTTTCTTAACTCTTATCTAAGTGGCTAGGTTTGAATATTTTGATTAAGTGCCTTCTCAACAGACTTCTTGTTCCACTGTTCTCTTTTTGTATTACTGTAAATGCATGGGCTGAAATCTTCCAGTGGACAGATGAAAAAGGCCAGACGCATTTTTCTGATCGCGCACCACATCAAATTCCAGCGAACAACATTTCGAATCAGTTAAAAAGAATCAACATTACTAGTGACTTAAGCTCGCCTGAAATGATGCTTCGCCATGAACAAGCTAAAGATGCCGAACGAGAAGCTCAATATAAAGAACAACAAGAAAGATATAACAATAAATCCGCTATCTCTGAAAGATGTAAAGAAGTCAAGAAACGCTTACGGCTCGTAAAAGGTAGGGTTATATTTGTTGATGAACAAGGTAAAGACTTAAAAGTAAGTGAAGAAGCCAGAAAAAAACGGGCTATCCACTTAGAAAATGAGGTTCGCGAACATTGCCAATGATAAGGTTTGTAAGCCATAAGCACCTCATATTGTTAATGCTTATTATCTCACAAAGTACGTTTACTCATGCTGAAATTTACAAGTTCCAAGATCAGCATGGCAAATGGCATTTCACTGATAAAAAACCTACTAGCACTATCAGTTCGTTTGAGTCTCTCACCCACAAAACAAAAGTAAATGAAAAAAAACTCCCCTTCCTAAAAACAAAGCGTGCCAATGGGAAAATTCATTATGTTGCGAATAATCCCTTATTAGCAACGGTTCAATGCTTCCTGATAGATACGGAGACAAAAAAGAAAATCTCGATGACAGTACTCAAACCACTATCTTCAGAGACCCTTTTTAAACAGCAAAATAGCCACCTAAAACGCGAGGTTTACTTTAGCTATGTTATGGGTGACCCAAAGACCAAACCTGCTATCACCACTATACTGCCGCCATTTTCTGACTATAAGCCCATGAGAATAAGCCAAAGTTTTAATGGGAAATTTAGCCACAACCGAAGAAATAATCGTTATGCTGTGGATATTGGCATGCCAGTAGGTACAAAAATCACCGCGGTTAAAGAAGGTTTAGTCATACGCACCAAAGACGACTATGCATATGCTGGCATCTCTAGCCCTTTCTTTTTTGATAAAGCCAACTTAGTAGAAATACTTCATGATGACGGGACTTTTGCTTTATACGGTCATTTATTATTGGGCGGCGTTCATGTAAAAGTAGGTGATAGGGTATCTGCTGGGCAGGTAATAGCCTTATCAGGCAATACCGGCTATTCGACAGGGCCACACCTGCATTTTGTTATACGCTACAACGATAATGGGAAAACTAGCGCTGTACCGTTTACGTTTTTACAAGCTGACAATCAAGCTATCACGCCAGTCGCAGGCGCTTGGCTATTACCTTATTTACCTAATTAAATTTTTCCAAAAGAAACAATCGAAGAAGAGATACTCAATATGACTTTATTACCCCACATCACCGTCGAAACCGGTTCTGATCCTGTTGCATCCGTTATTTGGCTGCATGGTTTGGGGGCCAGTGGGCACGATTTTGAATCGATTGTACCCCACCTAAAACTCCCAGCTAACTTGCCGGTAAGGTTCATTTTTCCACATGCGCCTGAAATACCTGTAACCATAAACGGTGGCTACGTCATGCCAGCTTGGTACGACATTCTAGAAATGAATATCGAGCGTAAAATTGACGAAGCACAGATTCAACAGTCTAGCGATGCTATTGCCGCCTTTATCGAAAGAGAAATATCACGCGGCATTCCAAGCCATAAAATCATTCTTGCGGGCTTTTCACAAGGTGGTGCGGTTGCTTATCATTGTGGTTTGAGTTTCGACAAACCTCTCGCCGGCATTCTTGCTATGTCTACTTACTTTGCTACGTGGCGAACGCTCAAGATTCACCCAGAGAATAAAGCCATTCCCTTGCATTTATTTCATGGTACTCAAGACGATATTGTTTTAGAGAGTATGGGCTTAGAAGCGCAAAAAGTTTTACTCGAAAAAGGCTTTCAACCAGAATTCAAAACCTATCCGATGGGCCATGAAGTGTGCTTGGAAGAAGTACGTGATATCTCAGCCGCACTAAAGGCTATTTTGCAATAGACGTTATCAGCGACTCTATTAGGCCTTCTACTGTTTGATTCCCCCATCCCGCGGGAATCTCACCTAATTCAGACTCCATCAACTCATCAGGAAACAAATCGGCTACAGTTTTCAATTGTTCCAGCTGATCTGTACTGAGTTGCGCTAATTCGTCTAGCGGTTGATCAACAATCGAAGCGATGGTGGCTAGAGTCATCGCTTCATTGAGCGTATTTGTTTTTGTATTATAAGAGTCAAATTCACCAGCAAAACAGACAGGTGAACTGGTTTCGATGATGCCATTGATAGCAAGCCAGCGTTTTTTTGCAGCGATTTTAGCGCGGATGGGTTCGAACTCGACAAACCAGCTTTTTAAAATAGTTTGTGTGTCTTGTTCGAGACTTTGATCTATTACACTTCCAACAGAAGAGATTTTTAAATTTCCTTCCTCACCATTATTTTCTTGTTCTCTATTATGTTTATGCTCTGCGGCATCTAGAGCCAAGCGTAGTTTATCGACTGAGTTCCAAAGTTTTTCTTCAATATCATTTAAAAGATGCTGCTCTTTAGTGCTCATTATGAACAGCCCTTAAAAATAGTTGTTAGTAACTTAATTAAAACGAATTGCTAAAAGTCCATAAGCAACATGTTTGGCTTGAATCAAATCCTATTTAGCTTCAGAATGCTTTAATACTTTCTATGAGTTTGTATTATTAATGGCACCATTAAAAAGAAACCTGTTGTATCTACTTAGCCTATTAAGCTATTTAATCTTTCCATCACCTTGCTTTGCCGAAAATTCTACTCTGTCAGGAAACATAATAGCAAGATTATCGTCTTCTGAAATTGTCTCTAAAATTAAAGCCTCAAAAACCCTTAATGTTGGAGTCAGCTTTGCTATTCCGCCATGGGTCATTACAGGAAGTGATTCTGGTATCGAATTAGATATTTTAAAAGAAGCGCTTTCTCCTGCTGGTTATGAAATACAAACTAACTATTTATCATTTGCATTATCTTACTCTTTATTCGAAGCAGACAAGCTAGATGCAGTCATCAATGCCAAAGAATCTATTTTAAAATCCGGTTTTTTATCAGAACCTGTTGTTACCTTTCAGAACGTTGCGGTTAGTTTAAAAAGCAGAAACTATCCTGAAGAATTCCCCGCTTCATATCTAGTCGATAAGTCTGTTATTGCTTTTCAAAATGCATCTATTTTATTAAATGATGAATTTAAAGCGATGACTAAACAGAACCAAATGTACCAGGAAATTGCTAAACAAAGTCTGCAAATTAACCTGCTCATGATTAGAGATATTGACTTTATCGTTATGGATAAACAGATTTTCGATTACTATTTACAGCAAGCTAAAAATAGTCCTAACTTAGTAAGGGTAAAGTCTAAACTGGATCAAGCGGTTCGTTTCCATTATATATTTGAACCAACTCAATATCGCTTTGCCTTTAGATCAGAAAAAGTACGCGATGACTTTAACGCGGGTTTAGTTAAGATAAAAAACAATGGCGTTTATGAGGAAATATTTAAACGCTATTCTAACTAATGTAATTTAAGTATTTAGACAGCCTGATGATTAAATAACTAGTCATGTTTTTAGTTATTTTGAAGTAATACTGAAATACGCTGTTGCAACTCAGGCACTAATTCTTGTTCGAACCATGGGTTCTTTTTAAGCCAAATATTGTTCCTTGGGCTTGGGTGAGGCAGTGGTACCTTATCAGGCCAATATTGTCGCCAAGATTTGACCAACTCGGTGACTGAGCTACTGTCTTTACCGAAGTGATATTTTTGAGCGTAAGTTCCTAGTACGATAGTCAATTGCAACTTGTCCAAGAGTGCTAAAAGCCGCTCACGCCATTGCGGCGCGCATTCTGGCCTAGGTGGCAGATCACCTGACTTTCCGGTACCAGGATAACAAAATCCCATCGGTAAAATGGCCACGTTTTGGGGTTTATAAAACTCTTCTTTCGTTAATCCTAACCATTCCCGCAAGCGCTTGCCGCTAGGATCATCAAAAGGAATGCCGGTCTCATGGACTTTCTTTCCTGGTGCTTGTCCGGCAATTAGAATTTTTGCGTTTGGATGAATTTGAATGATAGGTCGAGGGCCAAGTGGTAAATATTCTGCACAAATAGTGCAGGCTCTAACGTCGTCTATTAGCATGAGTAATACCTATATAAATATTAGGGAGTACTTCGTTGTGCAAGATTCATTAAGCTTTCATGACGTAAATTTTTATCTAATTCTGACAATTTTTCTACTGCTTGATAAAACATAGACCAGTCATTTTTTTCTTGGTGAAATAAAGCAATGAAGCCAGGGACCAGCTCCTGATAGTTTGCCAAGGCTGATAAGCTTGCATTGTTCGTGGAATGCACCCAGCGATCATAGCGACTATCAAGTCTATTCTCTATTTTAAATGCTTCAAACTTCTGGAACATATCTGAAAAAATCTCTTTTTTCAGAGCCTTTTTAAGCACTTCCGATTTAGACTCATCTTTGTATATGCCCGCTAGCTGATCTTTATAGCCAAGCATAAAATCAACCAAGGCTTGGTGCATCAACTTTTGCTTTTGATAACCCTCAAACAAGGCTTCATTTTTAGCTAAGCGATACCATTGCTCTGCGCCTAAAGTAGCCACGGCTGTTGCAAAGTTTTCGTTAAATTTAGTGTCATCTTTTATATAAAGCTTTCGATGTGAAATCTCATGAATAAGCAATTCCACAAAAGCTACCTCATGTTTAAACATAAAGGTATTCAGCAAAGGGTCATCAAAAAAGCCTAAGGTAGAATATGCCTGAACGCCACCAACTTTAACTTCATAACCTTGATCTTCAAGAATTTTACCTGCACGTTGCGCTCGTGCTTCATCATAGTAACCACGATAAGCCAAGCATCCTAAAAATGGATAGCACCAAGTATAGGACTCAAAAGATAATTCGGGTGCGGCATACACATTCCAAACAACATAAGGTCGCTCCAAATCACTGTAACTGGTATAGGCATCACCAAGGGGAAGCACTAACTTAGTTAGCGCAAATTCACGAATCTGCTGAGAAAGAATCAGGCGTGATTTTAGTTCGGGTGAAATATCATCAGACTCAAGAAGTTCA
>CAXBKC010000110.1:0-9663 GCA_963975615.1 uncultured Oleiphilus sp. | reverse complement strand
CGCCTATCGCACCCATGAGCCCGGCACTTAATGAACCACCTAAAATACTCAACCATGACCATTCATATTGTGAAACCACATAAGCCATTACAATCATCGATAGCCAAAGCATCGGCACTGCAACAAAGAGAACTTGCTTGTAATATGATTCATTTTTTATTTCTTCAACCACCTCTTCACTAGGATTTGCATCATCATCACCAAAATATTTATCTAACACCGTGATGCCACCATAAAAGAAAGCGACTGTTGTCCATAACCAAATACCATTACCTGTTTCTATTGCATAATAGCCCGTTAACATAGGCAATATAGGAATAATAAAAGACAGTACGTACCAGTATTTTTTAGTGGCCACCCAGGTTGAAAACTTAGATGGGTCCATAGATCTAGCTGCGGCCAACACATTCGGCTCAATATTACTTGCCATTTTAAATCTCCAATTAAGATTGTCATTATCGTTATTAATTTAAGTAATTTTATCGTCAGCCGCCTAAACTAAACATGGCTATTAGTTTCATGTCATAGTCATTTAGTGTCATGTCTAATTGAATAAGTGGTTGCTTTAGACTAAATACTTTAAATTAGTTATTTTGAGGAACTCATAATCATCACGGCGGCTTTTTCTGCTATCGCAATGGTTGGTGCATTCGTATTACCACTCACAAGCGTTGGCATAATTGAGGCATCGACGACTCGAAGATTCTTAACACCATGTACGCGAAGTTGATCATCAACAACTGAACATTCATCGCTGCCCATCTTGCAGGTACCAACAGGGTGATACACCAAACCAAGCCGGTCTTTGCACTTCTGGAGTATTTCCTCGTCTGAAGTTACGTCTTTACCAGGGTGAATTTCTTTCCCACGATGTTCAGAGAATGCTGATGTATTTAGGATTTTTCTTACCGCTCGAATACCATCAACCAAAACTTTGGCATCTTCTTTTTCTGAGAAAAAATTGAAATTGATTTTTATCGCATCACGTGGATTCGCTGACTTAAGTGCTACAGAACCTCGGCTCTTTGGCCGTAACACACAAACATGCAAAGAGTACCCATGCCCAGAAAGTAGCTTAAGGTCACGTCCGCAGTCATCAAATAATAAGGGAACAAAGTGCATCTGAATGTCTGGCACTACTACATCGGGGTTAGACTTTAAGAAAGCCCCCGCTTGTGTAATAGAATTAGCGAGGTTACCTTTTTTTGACGTAATATATTTAAATGTGTCAGGCAACATTTTAAGCAATGAGGAAGGCGCTGTTGAAAAACCATCTTTCTTTTTACTTTCAACCAGAACACAGGCATCGACATGCTCTTGAAGGTTTTTCCCAACACCTTGCAGGTCTTTTATCACTGGAATGCCATAATGACCTAATTCCTGTTTCGCACCGATACCAGAAAGCATTAAAACTTGAGGTGAATTATAAGTACCTCCGCATAGAATTATTTCTTTCTTGGCTCTTACCGTTATTTTTTCACCATTTTGAGTATATTCAACCGCCACCGCCACATTATTTTCAAAGACAACTCGATCAACAAATGCTTCACACTCAACCGTGAGGTTAGACCTCACTCTAGCAGGGTTAAGATACGCTTTTGTCACACCACAACGCTCTCCGTCTTTTATCGTAAACTGATAAAAACCAGCACCTTCAAATTGAGCCCCATTAAAGTCATCCGTTAGTGGGTAACCAGCCTGCTTCGCGCCCTCAATAAAACAATTATTTAACGGGTAGGTATTATGGGTATTAGAAACATATAAAAGTCCATTCGCACCATGGTATTGATTTGCACCACGCTCATTGGCTTCAGACTGCTTAAATAATTCAAGCATATTTTTAGAACCCCAACCTTTATTCCCAAGGGACTCCCAGTGGTCATAATCCGACGAATGACCGCGAATATAAACCATCGCATTAATCGCACTACTTCCGCCTAACGTTTTTCCTCTTGGGCAAAATAAAGGCTGGCCATGACGAATATCCTGAACTGGCTCAGACTCATACCGCCAGTTATATTTTTTGCTGTACATGAAGTAAGCAAACGCACCAGGAATTTTGATAAAGGGGCTTTTATCTTCAGGACCCGCTTCTAACACCAGTACTTGGTGAGTGCTATTTTCAGTCAGCCTATTCGCTAAAACGCTTCCAGCAGAACCAGCCCCTACAATAATATAATCAAATGATGCGACAGACATGTCACCTCCTCTACTTATTTTTTACATTCGTTTAAGTAGGTTGACAGTATCGTTATCTATAGATGACTAACATGGCCTTTAGTGTCATGCACTTGTCATTTAGTGTCTCATTTCTTTTAAAGCAAGAAGGTAACTATTGATGCTGTTCTCGGTAAGCACCGGGGGAACAGCCGAACCAACGTTTGAAGGTACGGCTAAAATTAGACACGTCTTCATATCCAAGTTGGATCGAAATAACGTCTATTTTTTGATCTGTTTGAGTTAATAAACGAATTGCATATCGCTTTTTTAACTCCTCAATGATTTGCTTAAAGGAAGTATTTTCTTGGCGTAACCTCCGTATCAATGTGCTTTTTGACACATTAAGCTGGCTTGCAGCAGCTTCGATTGATAGGTCATAATATTTGGCCGACTCAACTAAATTCTCAATTTTATCTTGGGTTGAGCGATGTAGCGTTAACCGCACCAGCTCTACTTCACATTGCTCTTTTGCCATACTTAGAGTATTCGCATCTCCCGATAAACACTTAATAGATAACCATTCTAGAGGTATCCGAATTCTGGCTGCACTCGATCTAAATTTTAAATTTTTGGTTAATACCTTCTCATAAAGAGAGACCCAATCAGGCGCGTCATACGGTATTTCAATTAAACATTCATCCACCAAACCACCCACTGCAAACCGTATAATATTTAATAACAGCCTTATAATCGTTTCATATAATACTATTTCGATGGGAGCCCAATCACCACAAGGGGTGACAGATAAATAAACATAATCAGATTGCCTCTCTACATGTAGATCAAGGATCTGAGCGCGGGTCTGATAATATTGAATAACAAAATCAAGGCACTGCTCTAAATCTTTTGCGTGAGAGAGACCAAAACCCAAATGACCGTGACTAGACACCAAAATACTATCCGCCACTTCCAGCCCCACCCAGGGTGGAATACCTTGATCAAACATCAGCCCAACCAACACCTTTAATTGTGATAAAGGAATATACTGTTGTGTTTTATCAAATCCGGCGCCTTCCCAAAACTGCTCAAGATTCACCCCCTGCTCTTCAGCATAGCGTAAAAAATGATTCCAGTAGGTTGTAGAGATTAAAAGTTCAGATGACATTAGGCCCGCTACTTTTTTTTATAAAAAATTGTTTATAATACAATAATAGGCCTGTATGTATTGCTAAATATAGGAAGAGTAGATTATTTACTCCGAGAGCCCATAAGTGTGATCCGATTATCCTTATGACTACTCGTCGCACATGCTTCGTTCAATTGTATTATTTAAACAGACTAGTTTCTTTCCGATAACTCAATTTCGAGACCAAACACAACCCTAAAAACTAGTTGAATTGGAGGTACTAATTATTAATAACCATAAGATTCAATGTTTTGTTATAAAAGCCTACCTTCATTTTGCTAAACTATATTTCTCACGAAAAGCAAAAATATTAGGTGTTCTAAACAATGTATATTTTACTTCTCTAACTAGCTATATATCGTGGCTAGAGAAGATTCGTTTTTGAACAATATTCAGCGGTATCCTGATTGTAAGCGTCCAGCCAAGCACACCTAACAAGCCTGTCACCATTTAATTACCCTAGTTCCAAAATTCAAAAGGAACTAGGGCATGACTAAAAAGAGAGCTAAGCATAACTGGCCAGACCTGCTGGCCTATCAGCAAGAGAGTGGCTTAACGGTGGCAGACTTCTGCTCCATACATAAAATCAGCCCCTCTTCGTTTTATCTCAATAAACAGCGAAGTACGAAGGAAAATAGCTTTGTTGAAGCGAAGGTTGTTCGGAAGGTTTCTGAAGAAGTTACTCAGATTACCGCACGCTGTGCACAAACTATCACACTAATGACGCAAGCCGGAGAGCTATCTTTCCCAGACTCGATATCATCTGACTTTTTAATCAGGCTGATAAAGGGCTTATCATGAAGGTGTTTGTGTCGCCTCCTCGTATTTATCTTCACCGGCAGTTTGTTGATTTCAGGAAATCGATTAATGGTTTGTCTGTGATCATTGAATCAGAGATGGATCTACCAGTCATGAGTGGTGCTTTATTCATCTTCTGCAACAAAGCTAAAGACAAACTGAAGATATTATATTGGGATAAAACAGGCTTTGCTTTATGGTACAAACGATTGGAGAAAGACAAGTTTAAGTGGCCGAGCAGAGCGAACGAAGATTGTATGGAACTGACTGAACAGCAACTAGCCTGGCTGCTCGACGGCTATGATGTGATTGGTCACCAGGAGGTCAAATATCAAACTATAGCGCTATAAAATATAGAAAATAGCTTAAACAAAAACAGCAAGTTAGCGTGCTATTTGTTAGAATAGCGGACATGAAAACAGACTTAGACTCGCTTCCTAACGACCTTGAATCACTCAAAAAAATCATTGCACAGCAAAGTGCAACGATCGCCTACCTCGAAGAAAAGTTCCGCTTAGCTCAGCATAAACAGTTTGGTAAAAGTACCGAAGGCTACCCTGGTCAGGGTGAGTTATTTAATGAGCTTGAACAACTTTTAGATCAGCTTGAAACGGAACCTGTTGAAGCTGAAAAAGAATCCATCACTTACGAACGCAAGAAACCTGTTCGCAAGCCTTTACCGAAAGAGCTGCCACGCGAAGTCATCACTCACGATCTAGCCGATGAAGATAAAAGCTGTGATGACTGCGGCAACGACTTACACCGCATGGGTGAAGATAAGAGTGAGCAGCTTGAGTTTATCCCAGCACAGATCAAAGTTATTGAACATGTTCGACCCAAATATAGCTGTCGTCACTGCGAAAAAAGTTCGACAAAAGTTGGAATCAAGCAAGCACCAGTCCCTGTATCGCCAATCCCGAAGAGTTTTGCAACCGCGAGCTTGTTAAGTCAGATCATCACGAGTAAATATCAATACGGCTTACCGCTTTACCGACAAGAAAGTCTGTTTAAAGAATACGGTATTCCACTGAGCCGACAAACGATGTCGAACTGGCTAATAAAATGTGCAGGCTTACTCAAACCACTTTATGACACGCTGCATCAACACCTCTTGCAGCAGAAAGTAATCCAAGCAGATGAAACGACACTCAAAGTAATCGAGTCGGACAAAGCCAAATGCTATATGTGGTTATATTGTACGGGCACAGACTCACCAGACAGTAATCACACAGACACCCCCAATATTGTTCTGTACGACTTCCATGAAAGTCGCGCAAGCCAATGCGCCGTTGATTTTTTGCAAGGTCACTCAGGTTATTTGCAGGTAGATGGCTATCAAGGTTATGAATCAACTCAAGCAAGCTTGGCAGGTTGTTGGGCGCATGCGCGCCGAAAATTCAAAGAGGCGGACATTGCACAAGGCAAAGGCAAGCCTAAAGCAGGTAAAGCGACTTGGGCGATTAGCCACATCAAAAAACTCTACCGCATTGAGGCCTTGATTAAAGACAAATCGCCAGCCGAAAAGCAAGCATATCGACTAGAACATGCAAGCCCCTTACTCGAAGAGTATAAGGCTTGGCTAGATAAATCGATTTTACAAGTACCTCCTAAGTCGGTACTGGGCAAAGCAATTGCTTATAGTTTGAATCAATGGCCCAAGCTCACACGCTATCTCGAAGATGGTCAGCTCAATATCGATAACAATCGAGCAGAAAGAGCCATCAAACCCTTCGTGATAGGTCGTAAAAACTGGTTATTCTCTAACACAGCGAGCGGCGCTCATGCCAGTAGTATTCTTTACAGTATTGTTGAAACGGCAAAAGCCAACAATCTCGTGCCATTCGACTACCTTCATCATGCTCTGAAGGTTCTTAGCGAACCTCAGGATGATGAAGGCATGACGAACTTGTTGCCTTGGAATGTTGGTTTCCCCCTAAGCTAAACCCGAAATAGGTGTGTTTGGCTGGACGCTTACTCCTGATTTACAAATAATGCACGTTCTTAACTCACAGCGTTAGTCCAAGCCTTCTAATTTTGATCATACAATAGGTAACGATTTTGCTCTACTGCTAGCGGTTTATCGTCACCTGAATTTGTATCGCTTTAACTCCGTAGCGTTAGTCCAACTCTTCTAATTTTGATCAATCAATAGGTAACGCTTTTGCTCTACTGCTAGCGGTTTCTCGTCACTTGAATTTGTATCGCTTTAACTCCAAAGCTCGCATTCCATTTGCAAACGGAACTATGAAATTTAGGCCAATCTAGCCGTAACACTCAATGTCTCGAATTGGCACTAGGATGCCCAGAAGTCGACCTTCGAAAGAAATCTGATCAGACTTTTTTGCTCTTGTGCCTGTGAAGTCCGCAAAGTTGCCGCTGGGCAATCATATAAAGATAGAGATTATTCAGCCAAACTTTGCGTTTAGTGAACTAGTGAAAAGAGCACAACGCGCTACCTTTCTGACAGTCTGCCATCTTCACTTATAAGTCAGTGAGAGGAAGATTAAATAATCAATTCGTTCGACAAACGCATTATCCGCTATTAAAAAATAGCTATCCAGGTTGGTAAATATGGACACCCAGACTATACTTATCTTATGCTTAAATGCCTGCCATCAAATTCAGTACTGTTACTTCTCACCACTCTCTTTTTATTGGGTTTATGTAGTGCATCTCACGCTACTTTTGAAGTTGGAACAACTTCCAGTTCACCTACCCCTATTGGGCAGGGTACCCAGTACATAGAAGCACCTAACGCTGAGCAGACTATCGAATCAATATTGAGTAACGAACCCCGATGGCAAACCAGTACCCAGCAAATATTTAACCGGGGGTATAGTAATTCAGACTGGTGGCTTAAATTTGACGTAATAAATATTGGAAGCGACAGCCAGTTTTACCTGGAATTTGATTACCCTGTTCTCGATTATCTGGATGTCTATCTGGTTGCAAACAATCAAATAATCGAAAAACACTTTATGGGAGACAAACTTAGTTTTTCGGAGCGCCCACTTAAGCACCGCTTATTTATACTCCCTCTGGATCTGCCTTCGTCACAAAACATAAGGGTTTACGTTAGAGCCAAATCGTCAAGCTCACTGCAAGTCCCCATTAAGTTATGGCATCCTGAAGCTCACCGGCAAGCGGATAGCGCAACCAATCTCGTTCATGGTGTGTATATGGGAGGCATACTAGTAATCGCCATCTACAACCTCTTGGTATATCTGACCCTTCGAGACAAAGTGTATCTGATTTATGTCAGTTATATTTGTAGCATGTTAATGTTCTTGGCCAGTTTGAACGGTTGGTCTTTTCAATATTTGTGGCCGGAAAGCACTTCCTGGAACGATACGTCCACGCTCATATTCCTGAATGGCGTGCTACTTTTCGCAGTGCTTTTTGCTAAGTACTTCCTAAAACTTAGCGAACTAAAAAACCAGCTGTCCCTACAGGCAAATATTTTGTCGGCTATTTGTTTGGCAGCTATGCTCTGCTACCTATGGTTTCCCTACAATTATTCAATTATTTTTCTTATACCCTATGCTGCCTTTAGCTGCTTATGGGCGCTGTCAGTTGGCGTATATGCTTGGTACGTGGGTCAAAAGTCCGCTGGTTTGTACGTCATATCCTGGACAGGGCTGTTAGTCGGTGGGATTTTATTAGCACTCAGCAAGTTCCAAATCATTCCTAGAAACGTTATCACTGACCAATCAGTTCAACTCGGTTCTTTGCTAGAAGCAATGTTACTTTCTTTTGCTCTTGCTCAGCGAATCAATCATGAACGCTCTGGAAGGATTGAAGCTCAGGAGCACGCTTTAGCAGTTCAAAAACAAGCGAACGATGAATTAGAAGAAAATGTCGCAGCACGAACCAAGGAGCTGGAAATAGCGAATCAACGCCTAAAAGAGCTTAGCGACACAGACCAACTAACCGGCATTAAGAATCGCCGTTATCTGGATCAATATGTCGATCAGGAGATCATCCGAGCAAGACGATACCAGCACCCCGTTTCAATACTACTTATTGATATCGATCATTTTAAAGCTGTAAACGACAACTTTGGCCATTTGGTTGGTGATATTTGTATACAGGCCGTTGCTTCTGAGCTCTCAACACAATTGCGCTTTCCTACCGACCTGGCCGCTCGATATGGCGGAGAAGAGTTTTGCATCGTGTTACCTCAAACAGCGCTAGAGGGAGGAATCGTTGTCGCTGAGCGAATTCGAAAACGTATCGATCAGCATGTCATTGAAGCCGAGGGTTTTGATCAAACCGTCACCGTAAGTATCGGAATTTATTCTGCGATACCAGAAAAGACAGATACAGCTAAGCATTTCTTGGAAAATTCAGATAATGCGCTTTATTCTGCAAAACACAATGGCCGAAACCGTGTGGAAAGCTTCCAAACGAAGCATCAGCAATCATAAAGCTTAGTTATTGCGCATATATTCTTAGGAGGATAGGAACTATAACCCACCTCTTTCGCCACATCGTCTAAAAAAGTGCCTGAGCTTTTACTTTGCAATGAGCTCAATCAGGTAAAAAATAGCCTAAACATCATTCGAATAGAAGTCTTCAAGAACGTGATTGCGCAAAAAATGATTGATAGGTTAATGCAAAACGAGGCCGAATATTGGGGGCAGAGTAACATTCACTCATATCTATGTCCGCAATGTCGTAACTGGTAGTATTGACTTGGGGTTATGCCAGACGCACGAAATGCCCCTTTAAATACTTAGCCTAGCTCAATATTTATCCACGAGAGTAAACCTCCTCCTATTCGTCATTCCTGCGCAGGCAGGAATCCATTGTCTTTGCTTCACGAAGCCCCAATAATTGATTCCCAGAGGCAAGCCCAATCAGGATTATGTTCGAAAATTAAGTTTAGCTTCCATTGACGACGCCCTTTCTTGATCTGCTTCTCTCTTAGAATTGCCGATTCCATGGATTCATGTTGTTCATAGTAGACAAGGCTTTTGGTTCTATATCTTGTAGAAAAACCTTCGGTTTAGCTTTGCTTATGCTGCCAAACTCTTTGGACCAAGTTACTCGTAACACCAACATAAAGAGTGCCCCGTTTTTTATTAGCCAAGATATAAACTGTGGGTTGCATTTATTCTTCCTTGAATATTGTGCAGGTTGGTACCATTAAACAATGGATTCCTGCCTTCGCAGGAATGACGACGAGGGAAGGTATCCTACTATGGTTAAATTTCTAGTGTAGTTAACCCTCAGAAATCGTATCAACAAACTAATAATCTACCATACCCCAAGGCCTGCTTTGTGAAGAAGACAGACTGTGAGAAAGGTAGCGCTTTGTGCTCAAAGTCAAAACTCTGCGACACCCTTAAATCAGGATAACTAGGCCATATTGATAATGGCCTATTAGGTCTGCAATTGGCACGAGATCCCCCTCTGATATTCATAGGGTAGTTTCGATACTTCGGGAGTATACTTAACTTTCCTTACTTCAAAGGAGAGTTATTATGATTACCTCAAATCAAAAATATAAACCTCTC
>CAXBKC010000109.1:0-9666 GCA_963975615.1 uncultured Oleiphilus sp. | reverse complement strand
TTCTACTGGTTCTATATACAGTAAGTAAATAGTTAAATTTCAGCTTTTTAGACAATTTGCTTTAATCGAGTAAATTGACTTGAAAAAAAAATATAAAACCCCAAATAAGCAGCACTTGGTATTCAGCTGTTTGTTTACTGTTTTGCTATCTAGGCAAAGTTAAAAATAGCTGGTGGAAATTGATTATATAAAGTGTAAATGATTGGAGGCTCTGGTGAGTTCTGAAGACGAAAAAAATATCAATGAAGAACAAATATTTGATCAGGTAAATACTGACGAGCTAGAAGCTGAAATTGCCGCTAACTTTGAAGAAGAGCTTTCTGGTCAAAATGAGCAGTCGGATAAGGATTGGCAAGCAGAGGCTCAAACGTTGGCTCAGCAATTAGATGAGCTAAAAGATCAGGCCATTCGTGTAAAAGCAGATGCTCAAAATTTGCGCCGCCGGTCAGAGCAGGATGTCGAGAAAGCACATAAATTTGCTTTGGAAAAATTTGCCAAAGAGTTGCTACCTGTTATTGATAGCTTAGAAAAGGCCGTAGAAGCTGAGGTTGCTTTGGGAAATGAAATGACCCCTTTGCGTGAAGGTGTTGAGATGACGCTTTCAATCTTTATGTCTTCGATTCAGAAATTTAATCTGGAGCAAGTCGACCCAGTAGGAAAGCCTTTTGATCCAAGTTTGCATGAAGCCATGTCGATGGTTGAAGTGCCAAATGCTGAACCAAATACTGTTATTGCTGCTATGCAAAAAGGCTATACCTTAAATGGTCGTTTAATTCGACCTGCCATGGTGATGGTCTCAAAAAATAGTGCGGCAGGTGGAACAAATATTGACGAGCAGGCTTGAAGTTTTAAAAAAAGGCCAAATATAGAGCTTAACGAAAAATGATCATGGTTGCTTGGCAAAAAGTTCAGCAGCAATTGATTAAGAAATTAGATTATAAGTGTGGAGAAATTTAATGGGTAGAATAATTGGTATTGACTTAGGTACAACAAACTCTTGTGTTGCTGTGTTAGATGGCGATAAGCCAAAAGTAATCGAAAACGCAGAGGGTGATCGTACCACCCCATCTATCATCGCTTATACAGATGATAATGAAATTTTAGTTGGTCAGCCTGCAAAGCGTCAGGCAGTGACTAACCCAAAAAATACGTTGAATGCTATCAAGCGTTTAATTGGTCGTCGCTTTGAAGATGAAGTGGTACAGAAAGATATTGCGATGGTGCCATACAAAATCGTTAAAGCAGATAATGGTGATGCTTGGGTTGAAGTAAAAGGTGAAAAGAAAGCGCCGCCTCAAATTTCTGCTGAAATCTTAAAGAAAATGAAGAAGACAGCCGAAGACTTTTTAGGAGAAGCGGTAACAGAAGCGGTTATTACTGTTCCTGCTTACTTTAATGACTCCCAGCGTCAGGCAACTAAAGATGCAGGTAAAATTGCTGGTTTAGATGTGAAACGTATTATCAACGAGCCAACAGCAGCAGCGCTAGCATTTGGTCTTGACAAGAGCAAAGGCGATTCGACTATCGCTGTTTACGACTTAGGTGGTGGTACATTCGATATCTCAATTATTGAAATTGCAGACGTTGATGGTGAAAAGCAGTTTGAAGTTCTTTCTACTAATGGTGATACATTCCTAGGTGGTGAAGACTTCGATATGGTGTTGATCGACTATCTTGCAGCTCAGTTCAAGAAAGATAGCGGTATCGACCTAAAGGGTGATTCTCTTGCAATGCAGCGTTTGAAAGAAGCCGCAGAAAAAGCAAAAGTTGAGCTTTCAACTACACAACAGACTGACGTTAACTTGCCTTACATCACTGCAGATGCGAGCGGTCCTAAGCACTTAAATATTAAAATGACACGTTCTAAGCTTGAGTCTTTAGTTGAAGATTTAGTTGAAAGAACGTTGGCTCCATGTAAGACAGCTTTAAATGATGCGGGCCTTAGCGCTTCAGAGATTGATGACATAATCTTGGTTGGTGGTCAGTCACGTATGCCTTTGGTTCAGCAAAAAGTTAAAGAGTTTTTTGGTAAAGAGCCACGTAAAGACGTTAACCCTGACGAAGCAGTTGCAGTGGGTGCGGCAATTCAGGCGGCTGTATTGTCTGGTGATGTGAAAGACGTTCTATTATTGGATGTTTCACCGCTAACATTAGGTATTGAAACAATGGGCGGTGTTGCTACTGCCTTGATCGAGAAGAACACAACGATTCCGACTAAGAAATCACAAATCTTCTCTACTGCAGAAGATAATCAATCTGCGGTAACGATTCATGTTGTACAGGGTGAGCGCAAGCAAGCTTCGCAGAATAAGTCGTTAGGACGTTTTGATTTATCTGATATTCCAGCTGGCCCACGTGGTATGCCGCAAATCGAAGTAACCTTCGATATTGATGCTAACGGTATCTTGAATGTGTCGGCGGCAGACAAAGCGACTGGTAAAAAGCAATCTATTGTCATCAAAGCATCTTCTGGTCTTTCTGATGAAGAAGTTGAAAAAATGGTAGCAGATGCTGAAGCCAACGCTGATGCCGATAAGCAGTTTGAAGAACTTGTTACTGCAAGAAACCAAGGTGATGCGATTGTTCACGCAACCAAGAAAACTTTGGACGAAGCAGGCGACAAAGCAACAGCTGAAGAAAAGACTGCAATTGAAGCAGCAATTTCTGAATTAGAAGCTGCATTAAAAGCAGATGATAAGGCAGAAATTGAAGAGAAAACTAAAACGTTAACTGAAGTGTCTTCATCACTTGCTCAAAAAATGTATGCTGAGCAAGCAGCTGCGGCTGGCGGAGAAGGTGCAGAAGCGACAGCAGAAGAAGCTTCATCTAAAGATGATGATGTAGTAGATGCTGAGTTTGAAGAAGTTAAAGAAGATAAAAAATAAGTAACTTCCGAATGTTTAAACAAACTATTGTTTAGAGCAAAGTAAGTGAAAACAAACGCGGAAGTCTAGGCTTCCGCGTTTGCGTATCAAATTTCCATACATTAAAGGGCTTTGATACGCTCAGCTAAATACGGTGTAAATCATACTGGGTTGATTCGTTTTGACTCTTGCTCAGATTTGCAGTCAATGATTTGAATACATTGAACGGTTAGAAAAGTGTTATGGCAAAACGAGATTATTATGAGGTTCTGAGTGTTGAGCGCTCTGTAGATTCAAAAGAAATTAAGAAGGCTTATCGACGTTTGGCGATGAAGTATCATCCTGATCGTAATCCAGATGATGCAAAGGCTGAAGATAAGTTTAAAGAAGCAACTGAAGCATATGAAGTGCTTTCAGATGAGCAAAAGAGAGCAGCGTACGATCGTCATGGTCATGCTGGTGTAGATCAGAATGGCGGAGGCGGCGGCTTTAGCGGCGGTGGAAACTTTAGTGATATCTTTGGCGATGTCTTTGGTGATATTTTTGGAGGCAGCGGCGGTGGCGGCGGTCGAGCTAGAAGTGCGCGTGGTGCAGATTTAAGGTACACCTTAGATCTCGATTTGGAAGATGCTGTAAAAGGTACTTCCGTTAAAATTCGCGTTCCTACAAATGTATCTTGTAAGCCTTGTGGTGGCTCAGGTGCAGCCAAAGGTTCCAAGCCTGAGAACTGTACGATGTGTCAGGGTGCGGGTCAGGTCAGAATGCAGCAGGGTTTTTTCTCTGTTCAGCAGACGTGTCCTCAGTGTCGCGGTCAAGGTTCTACGATTAAAGATCCGTGTACCTCATGTCATGGTGCGGGTGCTATCCAAGAGCAGAAAACATTGTCTGTTAAAGTGCCAGCTGGTGTGGATACAGGCGATAGAATTCGCTTAGCGGGAGAAGGTGAGGCAGGAACACATGGTGCCCCATCGGGTGATTTGTATGTTCAGGTATCTGTAAAAGAACATCCTATCTTCGTTAGGGATGGTAAGAATCTGTACTGTGAAATGCCTATCTCATTAGTCGACGCGGTCTTAGGTGGCGAGCTTGAAGTGCCTACTTTAGATGGCAGAGTTAAATTGCGAATTCCTGAAGAGACACAGACAGGTAAGATGTTCCGCTTACGTGGTAAAGGTGTCGCGCCTGTTCGTGGTGGTGGTCCTGGCGATTTAATGTGTCGAGTCACAATTGAAACACCGGTTAACCTTTCTAAGAAACAAAAAGATATTTTACGTGATTTTCAGCAGACCTTGGAAAAAGATGGTGATAAAAAACACGCACCAAAAAAGCATTCATGGTTTGAAGGTGTGAAAAGTTTTTTTGATGAAATGAAACTGTAAGTTAAGCTTGGGCTTTGAGGAGTGAAAAGTACTTTTCGAAGCCTGAATCTTAGAAAAATATAATTACGAATGATGACTTCTAATATTTGGATATAGCTATGGCAAAGGTGAGAATAGCGGTAACGGGTGCGGCTGGACGAATGGGAAAGATGTTAATTGAAGCTGTTTCGAATTCGGAAAATGCGATATTAACTGCTGCTATTGAAAGAGAAGGGAGTTCGTTGGTCGGATCCGATGCTGGTGAATTAGCGGGGATTGGTACTAATAATGTCAAGGTTGTATCTAGTTTGTCATCTGTCGTAAATGACTTTGATGTTTTAATCGACTTTACTTCCCCGGCAGCGACGCTCTCAAATGCTGAAGTTTGTGCCAAGTATCAAAAAGGAATTGTTGTCGGTACAACGGGTTTTACAAAAGCAGAAGAAGATGTGCTCTTTTCTTATCAGACACAATCAGCTATTTGTAAGGCGGCTAATTTTAGTACCGGCGTTAACGTTTGTTTGAATCTTTTAGAAAAAGCAGCCGAAGCGTTAGGTGACGATTATGATGTCGAAATTTATGAAGCGCATCACCGACATAAAGTAGATGCGCCTTCAGGTACTGCTTTAGCGATGGGTCGGTCGGTTGCTGGTGCATTAAATCGAGACTTAGCTAAAGTTGCGGTTTATGGTCGAGAAGGTCAGACCGGTGCAAGAAATAAAGAAACAATAGGCTTTGCCACAGTTCGTGGTGGTGATGTGGTTGGCGATCACACTGTTATGTTTATGGGCGACGGCGAGCGCGTAGAAATTACCCACAAAGCTTCTAGCAGGATGTCCTTTGCAAAGGGTGCAGTTAGAGCGGCTGTTTGGATTGGCGCAAAAGATAATGGCTTATTCGATATGAGAGATGTCTTAAATCTAAAATAGGCTGTTGTTAGGTGCTTTTCTAGGGAAGTACAATTACAAAGATAGTGTTTATTCTTAATAGACATAAAGCCTCAAAATGTGTACAATGCGGCCGTTTGAGTGGTAGCCAGCTGTGTCGTTGACGACCAGACTTGTGTGGCTCAAGTGCATAATAATAAAGCGAGATAGGGAAATGCTCTGTCTCGCTTTTTTGCAACTTGAATCTGTGAAATCGCCACTTAAACCCGCCTAAAGACGGTTTCTTTAATTATCTCTCCTAGCCGATTACGACGAGGAACTGGCGTTGACTAAACCTGCAATTTTAGCTCTTGAAGATGGGTCCATATTTAAAGGGATCTCAATTGGTGCCGATGGTGAAACCATCGGCGAGGTTGTATTTAATACAGCCATGACGGGGTATCAGGAAATTCTTACTGACCCTTCTTACGCAAAACAAATCGTTACCCTGACCTATCCTCATATAGGAAATACCGGTGTAAATTCAGAAGATATTGAATCTGATCAAATTTGGTCGGCTGGTTTAGTAATTCGAAATCTTCCTCTAGTTGCATCTAGCTGGCGCTCAGAAAAGTCTTTAGATGAATATCTGAAAGAAAATAATATTGTTGCTATTGCAGAGATTGATACCCGTAGGCTGACACGAATTCTTCGTGAAAAAGGCGCTCAAAACGGATGTATTATGGCTGGTGATGATATTTCTGAAGACGCGGCCATTGCAGCAGCAAAGTCATTCCCTGGTTTGAAGGGTATGGATCTAGCACAAGAAGTTTCTCGCAAAGAAATAACAGAGTGGACTGAAAGCAGCTGGACAATCCAAGCTGGTTATCATACTCAAAGCTATACCGACTTTCATGTTGTCGCATATGACTTTGGTGTGAAGCACAATATTCTACGTATGCTTGCAGAACGTCGTTGTAAAATAACCGTAGTACCTGCAAAAACTTCTGCTGAAGATGTCCTCGCTATGAAGCCAGACGGTGTGTTTTTGTCGAACGGCCCAGGTGACCCAGAGCCATGTGACTATGCAATAAGCGCCATCACCAAAATTCTTGAGGAAGGTGTTCCTGTATTCGGGATTTGTTTAGGGCATCAGTTATTAGCTCTTGCTAGTGGCGCAAAAACCTTAAAAATGAAATTCGGCCATCATGGCGCTAACCATCCTGTACAATGTTTGGAAAGCAAAAAAGTCATGATAACCAGCCAGAACCATGGTTTTGCTGTAGATGATACAACATTGCCAGAGTGTTTAGAGATAACGCACAAGTCACTGTTTGACGGTTCGTTACAAGGTATGAAGCGTACTGATATTCCTGCATTTAGTTTTCAGGGGCATCCAGAAGCAAGCCCAGGTCCACACGATGTTGCGTACTTGTTTGATCAGTTTATCGATATGATGAAGTCACATAAAAAATAGTGAAATGAAAGCGCCTAAGGGGCTTTCAAGCTAGTTCAATTTAAAGACTAGATATGCATTTAACTATATTTTATATGAAATAATTTCTGCCAGTTACGTTTCGCCCTAACTGGCAATCAACTCTTAGAAAACGGAAAGAATTTAGATGCCAAAGCGTACCGACATAAAGAGTATTCTAATACTAGGCGCTGGCCCGATTGTTATCGGCCAAGCTTGTGAGTTTGACTATTCTGGCGCGCAAGCGTGTAAGGCGCTGCGTGAAGAAGGTCTTCGAGTTATCTTGGTTAACTCGAACCCTGCCACGATTATGACAGATCCAAGTATGGCAGATGCCACATACATCGAGCCCATTACTTGGCAAACCGTTGAAAGAATTATTGAAGTTGAGCGCCCGGATGCCTTATTACCAACTATGGGTGGCCAGACAGCTTTAAACTGTGCGCTTGATTTAGAGCGCGAAGGTGTTCTTGAAAAATATAATGTAGAAATGATTGGCGCAAATGCCGATACCATTGATAAAGCTGAAGATCGTGAGCGTTTTGATAAAGCGATGAAGGCGATAGGTCTAGAAACTCCACGCTCTGCGATTGCACATAGCATGGAAGAAGCTCTTCAGGTTCAAGGTCAACTTGGCTTTCCTTGTATTATTCGCCCTTCATTTACCATGGGTGGAAGTGGCGGTGGTATTGCATATAACAAAGAAGAATTTGTTGAAATTTGTGAGCGTGGCTTAGATCTATCTCCTACAAATGAATTATTGATTGATGAGTCTTTAATTGGTTGGAAAGAATTTGAGATGGAAGTCGTTCGTGATACCAACGACAACTGTATTATTATTTGTTCGATTGAAAACTTCGATGCCATGGGTGTTCACACAGGTGACTCGATTACGGTTGCGCCTGCACAAACGCTGACAGATAAAGAATATCAAATAATGCGAAATGCTTCTTTAGCAGTATTGCGTGAGATTGGTGTTGAAACCGGTGGTTCGAATGTTCAGTTTGGTATGAATCCAGTCGATGGTCGAATGGTGGTTATCGAAATGAACCCGCGTGTATCACGCTCATCTGCCTTGGCCTCTAAAGCAACAGGATTTCCTATTGCAAAAGTCGCGGCAAAGTTAGCGATTGGTTATACCTTGGATGAACTTCAAAATGAGATTACAGGTGGTAAAACTCCAGCTTCTTTTGAACCATCAATTGATTATATTGTTACCAAAATTCCACGTTTTACCTTTGAGAAATTCCCGCAGGCAGATGCACACTTAACTACCCAGATGAAGTCGGTTGGTGAAGTGATGTCGATAGGCCGAACTTTCCAGGAATCCTTACAAAAAGCCATTCGTGGTTTAGAGGTAGATTCATCGGGCTTTGAGCCAGTTCTTGATCTAGAAGGTGAAGAAACGAAAGCAAGGTTGATGAAAGAACTTCGTAACCCAAGTTCAGATCGTCTTTGGTATGTTGGCGATGCTTTTAGAGCGGGCATGTCAGTAGATGAAATTTATAAGCTAAGTGGTATCGATCCTTGGTTTTTAGTTCAGATAGAAGATTTAATTGAAGAAGAATGTGTTATTTCAAATATGACACAGGCTGATATGACAAAAGAAGCCATGCTACGTTTGAAGCGCAAAGGTTTTTCAGATCAGCGTCTAGCGACTTTATTGAGCATGCCAGAGAAAGAGTTTAGAGCGATTCGTCATGGCTATGATGTTCGACCTGTTTATAAGCGTGTTGATACCTGTGCAGCAGAATTCTCATCTTCAACAGCGTATATGTACTCAACTTATGAAGAAGAGTGTGAAGCAAACGTAACGGACAAAGAAAAAATAATTGTCATTGGTGGTGGCCCGAACCGAATCGGCCAAGGTATTGAGTTTGATTATTGTTGTGTTCATGCAGCATTAGCTATGCGTGAAGATGGTTATGAAACCATTATGATCAACTGTAACCCTGAAACAGTCTCTACCGATTACGATACATCTGACCGTTTATATTTCGAATCAATTACTCTTGAAGATGTGCTAGAGATTGTTCAGCTCGAAAAACCAAAAGGTGTCATTGTGCATTACGGCGGTCAGACTCCGCTTAAGTTGGCTCGTGGCTTAGAAGAAGCAGGCGTACCTATTATTGGTACCAGCCCTGATGCAATTGATAGAGCGGAAGATAGAGAGCGCTTCCAGCAGATGATTGAGCATTTAGGTTTGCGCCAGCCTTCTAACGCAACGGTACGTAGCTTAGAAGAAGGTATTATCGCTGCAAAAGATATTGGCTATCCATTGGTGGTTCGTCCTTCTTATGTCCTCGGTGGTCGCGCAATGGAAATTGTGTACTCGGAATCTGAATTAGTAAAATACATGAAAGAGGCTGTCACGGTTTCAAATGATAGTCCTGTGCTATTAGATCACTTTTTGAATGCCGCAATCGAAGTAGATATTGACGCAGTTTCAGATGGTAAAACTGTCGTGATTGGTTCAATTATGCAGCACATTGAGCAGGCTGGTGTTCATTCTGGTGACTCGGCATGCTCTTTACCTCCTTATACTTTGGCAAAAGAAGTTCAAGATGAGATGCGTGAAGCGGTTAAGTTAATGGCACTAGAGTTAGGTGTAGTTGGTCTAATGAATGTCCAGTTAGCGTACCAAGATGAGATGGTTTACATTATAGAAGTCAACCCAAGAGCATCCAGAACCGTTCCATTTGTATCTAAAGCAATTGGCTTGTCTTTGGCAAAAGTTGCCGCTCGTTGTATGGCGGGTAAAACATTGCAAGAAATTGGTTTTACTGAAGAAATAATTCCAACACATTTCAGTGTTAAGGAATCAGTATTCCCATTTAATAAGTTCCCAGCAGTAGACCCTATCTTGGGGCCAGAAATGAAATCTACCGGCGAAGTAATGGGAATCGGTGATACCTTTGAAGAAGCTTTTGCTAAAGGTATGGTTGCCGCTGGAGGAGTATTGCCAACTTCAGGTAAAGCCTTCTTGAGTGTTCGAGAAGTTGATAAACCAGGTGGTGTTGAGTTAGCTAAAAGCTTAATTGAACTTGGATTTACGCTTGTCGCTACCTCAGGCACTGCAAGAGCTATCGAGGCGGCAGGTTTAA
>CAXBKC010000108.1:0-9674 GCA_963975615.1 uncultured Oleiphilus sp. | reverse complement strand
CACTTGCGTTAGATTAGTTGCCGTCGGCGCATCGTTTTGAGCTATAACATTCAAATCAATCGTGCCATCGACCGCAGATAGCCCTGTCGCATCTTCAATATGCGTGATAATTGTTGTGTTGGTATCGTGATTACTGACTGGATCGAAACTAACTGCCGCCAATGCTGCATTCACATCGGTAATCGACCCCGTTACAGTCCAAATACCTGTGCCCGGGCTATAGCTGCTAGTTGAAGCACCAAAAATTCCTGTGCTTAAGGTACCTGCGCTAATATCTGCGAGAGTGAGCGTAGCGGTTATCGTCTCATTAACATTAATATCGGTTACAACAATATCATCCAGAAGGACACTTGTATCACCTTCAGTATATGAAATCATTTGATTCATATTGCTGCCTTCAGGAACTTCATTAGAACCTAAAGCCAAAGCTGAAATTTCATAACCCGCACCGCTAAAGTCTACATCTGCGCCTTCAAATAATAAGCTGGCATTGGCCGCAGCAGTCACAAGAGGAATACCCAACAAATCAAACCGCGAAGTACGAGTTACATCTAATATAGCTACATCATTAGCAGTAACAGAAAAATTGTTATCTCCGATACTGCCATTACTACCCATGGAAATTAGAATATTGCCGGCTTCAATACTTGTACCGCCCAAATAAACATTATTTTCAAGTAAGTCGAGACCTGAAATAGTATCGAAAATATTTATATCGCTACCCACTATAAAACGAGAAACATCATAGCTAGAGGTAGAACCAGCCTGACTTATATCAGCATGATAAATATTATTATCTTTTCGTCCGCCAGACTCACTCTGTTGTGAAAATATAATCGAGCCCGCGGTAAAAGTTGTATTTCCGACAACAACATCTTGTTCAATTAAAGAAATCGCATTTAACTGTTCGCCACTAGTCGCGAGATCAGTTAGCAATTGATGAAAGGTGCCAGAGCTATAATCATTTTCACTATCTGGTCGAAAAACGAAGACATCTTCTTTATCAACGGTCAGGGTATTTGTACTGACAAGTGTTTCTGTTTGGTTAGTTGATAATAATAAATCGCCTTTCAACAAACTAAATGAAGTGCCATTACCCAATG
This sequence comes from uncultured Oleiphilus sp., assembly GCA_963975615.1. Lineage (GTDB taxonomy): Bacteria > Pseudomonadota > Gammaproteobacteria > Pseudomonadales > Oleiphilaceae > PZPK01. The sequence goes on along the minus strand of CAXBKC010000108.1, from coordinate 8,571 downwards.
TCAGATCACGCGTCACGATATGCATTGCAGTAATAGCCACATCGTTATCTCCTCCACTACCCACTGGGTTAAAAGTATTCAGATTTATAACCGAAGAAAAGCTTCCATCAGTAATTCCTGGTTCCAGGTTGAAGTTTGGATTCGAAATTTCCAACACCTCCCCATCTACCCAGGTATTAATCCCCGGCGTTGTTCCGCCGGTATCAGCAGGGCCTGCCCCCGCTGCATCTTCTATGTGTATAGTAATTATTGTATCGACACTGCTATTGACTGTAGGAACAAAGGCCACAGCCGCTAAGGCTGCGTTAACATCAGCAATCGATCCGCTAACTGTCCAAAGACCGGTACCACTAGCATAGGTACTAGTGCTTGCACCAAAGGTGCCTGTTGTTAGACTTCCCGTCGAGACATTTGCCAATGTTAAAGTCGCAGTAACGGTCTCTCCACTATCGACATCGGTAATCACGATGTTATCCAGCGCGACACTTACCACACCTTCGTTATAGATTTGTGTTTGAGTCAAGTTGGTGGCTGTAGGGGAAGTATTAGTAATAGAGCCTTTCAATGTCAAACCGTTGATTTCGCCCGGTACAGTTGGATCTTTCTCGTCATCATTGATCTCAAAGGCAATATCAGAACCATCAAACAGAATCTTCGCATCTACGTTGGTACCTGCATCCTGCTCAGTTCCGTTGACTGTCAAAGCAACAATATCTATTTGATTGGCTGATACTTGCTCTGTGTTACCAACTATTATAGGGTCATCAACTGCACCATTCTTCGGGTTTGCGTTATTAGTTGTGATAGTGACCAATAAACTACCTTCGGTTAATGTTTGCCCACCGACTACCTGCTCACTTTCGACTAAATGCAGGCCTTGAATTTGCTCATCCGCATCGCCGAGGAAGCTCTCACCTAAAAGTAAATCCAAACGGCCTTCAGCGTTGTTATATGTCGAAACATCGTCATGCACACCACCACTAGAACGAGCGATAAGATAGGTTCCTACAGATAAAGTTTTACCGCCAACTGTGGTACCTCCAGCCTGCTCCACTATCGTGACAGCGTGAATGTTAGCTTCATCTGCGGTCTCAACACCAACATTGTCGACTTTAAAAAACACACCCTCAAGCAAGAATTCGTACTCACCTGTTGAAGTGGTATAGACCAGCAGGTCGGTATTGTTGACGCTAATGGTGCCGCCACCTACAGTTAGAACATCAAAGTCTGCTTTATCATCTGCACGCATCGACAATACGATCTGACCTTCTTGAAGCTCTTTGGTACCCTGCGTGCCACCAATCAAAGTATCAACAGTCACTGAGGAGTTCACGTAATGGATTGCTCGTACACTTTCTGGAAAATTGTAGAGTGTGCTGAAGTCTCCGTCGGTTGTACCAACCGTGCCGTCACCTAGCTCCAATGAGATACCGGGACCACCAAAAGATACAACATCACTTGAACCACTAGACGCCTCACCACCATCAAAGGTGGAAGGTCCGTTAGTACTTAACCAGAGTTCATTTTGCTGGGCGCTGGCCCTATATTCGTAAGCACCAATATCGGCCGTTGCATCATCACGCGCTACACCTCTTTGGTCGTTTGTTGGCGCCCCTATATTTGTACCTGTGTTGTAGGCTGCACTGCTTGTTGTAATGGCATGTGTTTGAGTAAATCCACCGTTATTGGCGAGAGTAGCCAGACCAGGGTCTGTTGAGGTGATATCACTGCCAAAACTAGCGTTACCTGTTACGTCTTCTATTAAGTTAGATCCATCACTGTTAAAGGTTCCCGACACGTCGTGACCACTACCACCAACACTGGTGTTATTGGCCACAATAGTGTTGCTTATGGTAGTAACAGAGGAATTATAGATACCGCCACCCTGTGTTTGCGCGGTGTTATCTGAAACGGTGACATTCATGAGTGTCAAATCATCGGAATTATAGATACCCCCACCTTCACTGCCTGCCGCGCTATTACCACTAACCGTAACGTTAGTGAGGTTAAGGGCTCCATCATTATAGATACCGCCACCAAGGCCTGCACTATTGCCACTCACCGTTACATTTGTCAGGGTTCCAGTAGTCCAATTAAATAAACCGCCCCCCTTTCCAGTACTCAAATTAGTTGATGAGTTGCCAGATATCTCCACATCAGTCAGATTTATAATGCCTTTATTGTAAATCCCCGCCCCTTCATCAGCTTGATTACCCGACACGATAACTTGATTAAGGATCAAAGATGCGGATGGTTGATTCACAAAAATCCCACCACCTTTACCAGAAGGACCGGAACTTAAACCACCCTGTATCGTTACATTTTCTATTGTCAGCTCCGTAGGTTCTCTCATTTCAATTACACGATCAATTCCTGCAGCATCAATAATTGTGTTATTTGCCGTATCGCCTTGAATATTAATATTCGAACTAATATCCAAATCACCACTAACACTTAAATCTTCGTTACTACCCGCTAAATCAAGGGTATAAGTACCCGCACCCAGTTCAATAGTGTGAGTGCCAGTACCTCCTAAGGCATTCGCTTCCATAATCGCGGCACGTAAACTGGTATTGCCATCGGCATCGACTGCCAAACCATCGCCCAGATTAATATCAATACTATCGTTGAACGTATCCACGACAAAGGTTGCTAGCGTGCCATGCCAAAGCTCTTGAGCTTGCTGGCTGAAGGCGATGCTTGTTTCGATAGAGCCTACTTGGTATTCGAGATCCCAATCACCACCTTTACTTTCTGAGCCGGTTATATCGTCACTGGCTGCAACATCGGCACCGGTTAGTAACGATAAACTTTCCACTAAGCGTTCACCACTGGCATTTCCTGCGAGATCGCAACCGTAGATGAGGATATCTGCATCTTCATCAAATACAGCGTTCCAAGTTGAAATTTGTTTTTCGTAGTCATCTAGGTTTTCAGATGAAAGCCAGCTCGAACCCAGTTGAATCCCGCCTTCGGTACCATGACTAATAAGATGCACAGCATCAAGGTCATTATGCTGTGCTAGTAGATCTGTCACTTGCTGCACGCCGTCTTTATCGGCATCGAGCATGTAGATAAGATAATCGCTGCCACTCTCGGTCGAAACACCTTCGACAAGCGTCATGTAATCGGGCGTGCGTGGGTCAATAATGATCAGTTCGAGTGGCTGATCATTCGCTGCTGATGCTGCCAAAGCGGCATCGGCTAGCAATTGGTTTAAATCATCATTTTGAGCATCTTGTTGTTCTGCAAAAAAAGCGGCTAAACCGTCTAAAGCAAAATCGGAAGGAGGATTTAATGTTGAATAAGATTGAAAAGACTGATTATCTAATTGATCAGCAATATTATTCGCCCAATCGGAAAGTTTGTCAGGGTCTGAAAATGTATCGGATGTAGGGTCGTTAAATAAAGTGGCTGCGTCGACAGAGCCTGCTAACAACTCTGCGGACAAGAGCACTTTAGGTTCGAGTGATTCAAGGCTGAAACTAGGTTTAATCTCACTTCTTTTAAAACGAGAAGTCTTAAAAAAGCTCAGGCGAAAAGGTTTCATCCACTGCATAGTCTTATCACTCTAATTCGATTATTTGCTTGAAGAATGATTCTCTTTGTCAAGCGGCTGAAATTTCATTTCGCATTTTAAACCGGCGGCCAAAGAAAATTCAGGGTTTGGCAGTTGAAGACGTACACCAAACGTTCGACTAGCCGCATCGCCCATTCTATCGACGGCAACCACTTCGGCTTCTTTAGGCTGGTCTGCACTTAATTCAGGATAAATAGTCCCCTTCATGCCAACCTTAATCTGTCCGAATACTTCCATCGGAACAATAGCTTCAATCAGTAAAGGATCTAACTGAGCAACCCTTACGATGGCTTGATTCTCTATATACTCACCTTCTGACCGAAACTTTTGTAAGATGAAACCATCAAAAGGGGCTCGAATAGTTTTCTGTTTTAACTGCTCTTCCGCTCTTACAAGTTCTAAACCTCTAATAGATTTAAGATCTTTAGCTTGCTGTAATTCCCAAATAGAAAGCTCTTTATTACGGCCTGCCTCTTCATATTTTTCTTCTGATACAGATTTTTTAGTATGAAGTTGCCCTATCCGTGACAGGCGCTTCTTATCAAATAAAAGTTTGGTTTCACCGAGCTGAATTTCCGATTCTATTTCTGAACGCGCTTTAGCTAAAGCTACACTTGCTTGCTCGACACCACTTGCAAGGCGAGCAATGACCGCGCCTTTTTCCACCCAATCACTACGTTCGACATTTACTGTATCCAGAACACCAGGAACTGCACTGCTAATATCTGCGATTCTATACGGATTTATAATGCAGTCGACGGGCGGAATTTCCGTAGCCTGGGCACTCAAATTGCTGCCAATTAAAAACAAAAATAAAAATTTTATTTTATGATTTGCTTTAATGCTGGATTGAAATATATTTCTGGGATGAGTTATAGCGTTAATTTTGGTGTGCACAATCACTTCCAAGCTTTATAAAAAAATAAGTATTAGATACTTTTTATAGCTCATTTTTAAGTAATTTCAACAAATTATAGCAAGTTAAAACTGAATACATTACTTAATAACATTGCGTTACATTCTATATTGTGAGCATTCTGAGTTGATTTATAGATTGAAAAATCAATACTGGAATTTATCTACTAACAACTGTCTAAACTGGATGAAGATATATTCAGCTAAGACAGTAGTTGTATGTTGAATTTTAATATCAACCTTAGCCGCCAAATAGCGTTCTTTATACTCCGGTAAGGCGACTTCTATTTGATATATCGCTTCGATTGTTGTTAAACCTGTTTCATCGCGACTATCGACCATAATATTGCCACCTCTTGAGGTACCTAACTCCGCGAGAGGCAATTGAAAACTGGCTTGCGGTACACTTCTTCCCATTGATGCGTCGAGAGTTTGTGCCGGGTCACTTTTCAGTTTCACTTCAACTTTTTGCTTTCCTGCTGCTAAGTCATTTTGTTTATCTGAAGCGGATGACAGGTCTAAGTCATTCAATTTATCTTGCGGAATAACTGCATTAATTTTAATTTCGGACAGGTTTACGACATAGGCCAGCACATCTCCCTTCCGATAGAAACGCCCTGGCATATCTTGTGCGCTTTGGATCGAAAAGGAACCTGTAGCGGGACTTACTAATGCTAGTTTTGCAATTTTCTCATTCGTATTATCCAGGGCCGCCTGAGCCTGTAGAATTTCTTCTTTCAAAATTTGACTTTGTATTTGATCAGAATGAGATACCACGTTTTCCCTTGCTTGCAACTCTAGTAACTTCGCTTCAATTAGCCTTGCCTTGGCATATAACTCATCATTTTCGAAATAAAACAATACATCTCCTTTAGACACTTCTTGTGTATTATTTTTCACTACCTCTCGTAAAAAACCATCAACTTGAGCTCTGATGATGGCATCTTCAGGAAGCGCAATAACACCCTCTATTTGGATACTATTTTGTATAGGGATAATAAATAATACGAGGTAGAACAAAGTGCAGAAAATAGACGAACTAACACATAACCGTTTTACACGCTTATGACGACCTGCCGCGATAAAGAGCGATTTAAGGGCATTAAACGTGGGCATTAGTAGTTGTTGTATAAAATACCAAAGTGCGAGAATGACACCTATCAACAAATAACTAGTGGAGACGAATAAGGCAATACTGAAACTAATAAATAGCTTGTAAATTCCTGCTGCAACCCCATAAAAGACAAACCATGCCCGCTCACCTTTTGCGCGCACAGGCGATGCTAGATCATCTAAGCCCAGCAAGAGCCTCTGACTTAGATGACCAAGATACTGCGTTGAACGAGTACTTAAATTAGGTATTTCGATCGCATCTGACAAAACATAGTAACCATCGAAGCGCAACAAAGGATTACCATTGACCAATAAGCTAGAAAGACCACCGATGACAGCCACGTTAAAGGCGATATCACGAGCTAAGCCATCCTCTAAATTTAACCATATAAATACTGCCGTAGCGGCTAATAGTAGCTCTACGAGTATCCCAGCGCCCGCCACCACCATGCGATGATGCTTATTCGGAAACTGGTGGCTACTTGAGGCATCGACATAAGGTATGGGAATGAACACGATAAACAATAAGCCCATATCATGTACTTCTCCTCCCCAATATTTAGTGGCGATGGCATGCCCTAATTCATGTATTAACTTAACAAGCGGGTAGATCAACCAAATAAGAAGAAGATTTTGAGCATCCATAAATCGTACAGAAAAATGTTCGACCAAGTCCTGCCAATGACTTAAAGCGATTACGCCGCCATAAAGAATGACAGCCATAATTAGGATAAAGAAAGCTTTTGAAAATAGTAATTTAAAATAAGGGCTAACTTTTTCTAAAAATAGGTCGGGATCCCATAAAGATAGCTTGATAGATAATGGTCGCGACCAGCGTTGGAATTTAGTTTTTTTAGTGATCGTATCGTAACGTTGATATAGCTCATTAGCAGACTGAGGCATGTCGCCTTCCAATAAGTCTTTGTTTTGCAGAGTAGCAATAATACTTAAGATATCTTCTTGGCTCGGTGCATGCCCTGCTCTTGTTTGAACAATGCTGTCGAAGGCACTTTGAATGGTCAGTTGTCCATCAAGCATTTGAAGAAATTGATGCACCGGTGCTGGGCACCTAAAATGCCCACCGGATATGCTATCTGCCAAGACATACCATTCCTGACCACGATAGTACTGGCAGGTAAACTGAGCATGATTTCTCAGCTTAGGTTTCAACTGAGCAATCTTATCCCAAATGCTGGCCTCAATATTCATACGCTATGGAGTCCATGACCAGAGTCGTAGCCTCAGCCAATCAAGGGTACGATGAAAGCCTAGCCACAAGTAACTTTTCTCTCCAACAACGACCTTCGCTAATCCTTCCATACCCGGTCTTAATGGAATATCCGCTCCAATTAAGCTAGCCTCAGAGCGATACCAAATACGGCCCTCATCTTGCTGATAGACAGTTGCAACTTGCTCTAGGCGAAATTGAATCGGTGTATTTGGGTAGGCCTTTAACATTAACCTGCCTTCTTGTCCCACTTTCAGAAATGGAATATCTCGCTCGTCTACATTGAGAACCAATCTAAAATCATTAAGCGGTGCGACTTCAAATAAAACCTGCCCTTGTTTAACAGGAGAGCCAATAGCACGCGATAGATCACCTTCGACAATAATGCCACTCAGTGGCGACAAGAGTTGGGTACGCAGCTGCTTGCTTTTAAGTAAGCTCAATTGAACATCCACTTGCGCAACTTGCGTTTTAATAATCCGAATTTGCGATTGATTCAGCGCCACTAGTTCCTTACGGTACTCTTTGTCTAATTCTTCCTTCTGACTCATCAAGCGTTGTTTTTCGAGCTTTAGCTCTTGATCATCTAACGTTGCGATCAAGTCGCCTTGGTTAACTTCTTCACCAGCACGTATAAACGCTTGCTTAATGTACCCATCAAAAGGTGCTACGACAGCACGCTGAATACGTCCTTCCAGCGAGGCATTTGATGCAACTCTATGCTCACCTTGAAGCACACTCGCCAGAAGGATGAGTATCACTAAGCTAGTCGAAAATAGCGGAGCTTTGCCAATCCTTCCCTTAGCTAAGAGCTGAAAATTCTTACTAAGCCGACCTTTAACTTTTTGATAAACGCTTTTATTTACACCTTGTTTCAATGCAAATATAGGGCTAACCAGAGATAGAAGAAGCGATATTTCAGCTAAGATTTCTTCGGAGGATGCCTTTGGTGATTCACATAACAATATGCCGATTGTTTCGTCATTATGAATCAAAGGAAAATACAACAAGGCCTCGCTATCATGTGCGACTAATAAACTCTGAAGAGAATCTTTCGACTTTAATGCGCTTCCATCTGCACCTTCTTGTATCCGAGTAAAAACTTGTGCTGTACTGAAATCCTTAACGCCACCGATAGCCTCCTGAACGCATTGTACAAGATTGCTACGTGCGTCAAAACTAGCTGTATTTGATAAGGCTTTGACTCGAGGCTTAGCACCTGTCTTTTCAGCAAACCAAACCCGGCTAAATTTATATGAGTTAGCAATTTCAGATGCTAAGGTTAGGTAAGCCTCATATTGAGACTCACAGATGAGTATTAGCTGAACAATGTGAAGGTAACGCTTTAGTGCTTGACTAGATTCATTACCAGTAGCATGGGTTTTTAAAGCAGGCACCTGACCAGTTCTATCAACTGAGGAATTTGCATTTTCCAGCAACAAGGCCAGCCAGTCTTTTCCCCAACTTAGTATTTGCAAAATCACATTCTGCTTGGAATGTTCTGCACTAATCTCGAGAATAACGACCCCAGAGAAATGTCTTAAGCTCAATGGGTAAGCAATAACCAGAGTATCGGATGCGAGCTGTGAAGCCTCAGCCGACAAGGCTTCATCAGACGATTTACCTAAAATTATCACCGGGCCAGCTTGAGACTTTAAAAGTGAACCAACTTGGCTAATTTTAGAATAATCGTATTCATTTTTAGGCCAGATGGCAGAAGGTATTGATTGCTCAG
>CAXBKC010000107.1:0-9748 GCA_963975615.1 uncultured Oleiphilus sp. | reverse complement strand
ACCTTCCCCCGTCTTTAAATATTAGTATTTAAAGACGGTTAGAACCATACAAGCTTGTCGAAGGGTGTTCCTCAGATTCACGTTTCTTGTCCGTTTCGACGGGCTCAACGAGCAGTAAAAATACTGCCTTTCAAAACTGCCGTGATTAGAATTTATTTCTGTTTATCTAAAAATGCACTCAGAATCTGATGAACTTTATCCATGCCAGCCAGAACAGCTTCTTCTATTTCTTTCATGGTGATCACTTGATCCGTCAAACCTGCAGCCCAATTCACGCTCAAGGCGAGAGCTGCATAGTCTAAACCTAACTCTCGGGCCAAGCCTGCTTCGGGCATTCCGGTCATCCCCACCATATCGCAGCCATCATTCTGCATACGTTTTACCTCCGCAGCAGTTTCTAGCCTTGGACCTTGTGTTGCACCATAAGTACCACTATCCAAACACGGCACATTGGCGACTCCTGCTGCCCCAATTAAAGCATCTCTTAATGATTCAGTATAAGGAAAACTGAAATCAACATGGTCTACCATTTCTATATGGCAACCATCATAAATAGTCGACGCTCTGCCATAAGTGTAATCAATGATTTGATCTGGTATCGCTATAGCCTCTGGACCTAATTGAGGGTGAATACCGCCCACAGCATTTACTGCTATAACCTGAGTGACACCAACTTGCTGTAAAGCACTTAGATTTGCTCGGTAATTAATCAAATGAGGGGCTACTTTGTGCGGAATACCATGACGCGCCAAAAACACAACTTGCTGCCCATTAAAGTCTCCAAAACATAGAACAGAGCTAGGCTCACCAAAGGGAGTTTCACACCATTTTTGCTCCTGAATACTAAATCCATTGAGTTGACTTAAACCCGTACCACCTATTATCCCGATCATAAAGTTCCCTATCCTTAACTAGAACGCCTTAGATAAGTGTTCTTGGCACTTATTTTTCATTGAATGCATGCCCCGATTCAACATTCTCCACAGAACCACTAAGATTAAGCACATCTGCGAAATGCAAGGTTGACGTTGGAAATGCAACTTCTGCCTTTTCCTCTTCAATAATACTCAAAACACGCAATAAAACATCTTGCTTAACTTCGTGAAATTTAATCCAGTTAGTTGTTTTTGTGAATGTATAGATAAAAAAGTCTAAAGACGAATTATTGAAAGTGGTGAAATTTACAATCATTGTTTGGGTATCATCAATTTCGGAGTGTTCAATCAGCATTGCTTTAACCTTCTCAACGATAATAGGCAATTGCTTAGCATCAGAATAACGTACACCGATTGTTTCCAGAATCCTCCTGTGACTCATCCGGGAAGGGTTCTGAACTGATATTGTGGTAAAAAATGAATTTGGAACGTACAAAGGTCGCTTATCAAAAGTGGTTATCGTTGTTAAACGCCAGCCAATTTTTATAACAGTACCTTCAATTTCTTTATCGGGTGACCTAATCCAATCTCCGACTTTAAATGGCCGATCAAGATAAATCATCAAACCACCAAAGAAGTTTGCCAATAAATCTTTGGCGGCAAAGCCGATAGCTATGCCGCCAACACCACCAAAGGCAAGAACACCGCTAATGCTATAACCGGTGGTCTGTAAAACGACCAAGACAGCGATAAAAACACAGCCTGCCTTTAATAACTTCCCAACCGCAAAAACAGTGGTTTCATCCATCGGTTCTTTCATTTTTTCTTCAGAAATAACGATGAGCTCTACACCACCGATAAATCGGATGACGAACCAGGATAAACAAAAAATAACTGTCGTGCGTTGCGCATAGAAAAATATATCTGAGATTTCAGAGGCATGCTGGCGCTGGATACTATAGGCCAACCACGAAATACCTAATAACCAGATAGCCAACATAATTGGCCCCCGAGCTGCGTGGAGAATGGTGTCATCCCACAAATTCCTGGTTTTAGAAAGTTGGCGCTCTACTTGAGTGAAAACACGGCCAACAACTCCCCCCACAACAGCAGTAAAAACAAAAATAACTGCCACTTCAATCATCTGCCTATAAAATAGATTTTCGAAACCCTGCAGCTCTAACCAAGTATTAATCACATTCCAATTCATTATTTCTAATTAAACCTTATTAAAAAATTTAGTATCAATTTACAAGCCGCGTGTTGCACTCTTCCATCGTTTGCTTACTTTAAGATCATTGATATTTTTACGCTTTGACTTGTTTAAACGTAGACCACCAAGTCGATCATTCTGTAAGATGGACGGATTCACCTGCTTTATACTTTCTAAATAATTCAAAACCTCTTTAGCACCTGTAGCATGATTACACACTAATATCATGTCACAACCCGCATTTAGTGCGGCTTTTGCTCTATCGGTAAACGAACCGGCAACACTCGCTCCTTCCATCGCAAGATCATCACTAAATATTACACCATCAAAACCTAGCTCTTTACGCAAAATAGTTTGCAGCCAGATTTTAGAGAAACCCGCAGGCTGTTTATCAACAGAGGTATAAATAACGTGTGCAGGCATAAGTGCATCTAATTTTTTCTCATCAGAAATGAGTGCATTAAAGATATAAAGATCATCATCCTTTAAAGCTTTTAAGCTTCGAGAATCAACAGGAATTTCATGATGTGAATCCGCCGCCACGCCACCGTGACCCGGGAAATGCTTCCCAGTTGCGACCATGCCAGCTTCGTGCATACCATCAATGAATGCACTGGTCAGCTCAATAATGACATCTGCATCACCTGAAAACGCACGATCTCCAATCACGCTTGATATACCATGATCACGATCAAGAACCGGTGCAAAGCTCAAATCTATATCATAAGCCAGCAACTCTGAAGCTATAATCCAACCATAGTCTTTAGCTTTTTGAAGCGCATCCTCAGGAGAATCATCGAATAATTTACCTAAACTTGCCATAGGGGGAATAACTGTGAAACCTTCTTTAAATCGCTGTACTCGGCCACCTTCGTGATCAACCGCAATAATAATACCCGGTGAAATTGCACGCACTTCACCTACCAGCTCAGCTAACTGATCAGGAGACTCAAAATTTCGACTGAATAAGATTAAACCACCTACTAAAGGGTTTGCTAAAACAGTTTTCTCACTCTCTGTTAGCGCCAAACCTTCAACGTCTAACATGAGAGGCCCAATTACTTGTGGAGCAGATGATTGATCAAGGAGTTCAGATGACATAAAAATCACTTAGAAAGTTAAAAAATACGTTTAAGGAATGACTACATGTAAATGTAAACACCAGTACCTACAGGAAGCAAATCAAATAACTCGACCACATCGGCATTACGCATTCTAATACATCCATGAGAAAGAGGGATACCCATTGGCTCACTATCAGGCGTGCCGTGAATATAAATATAACGTCTCATAGAATCAACTTCGCCAAGGCGATTATATTGAAGCTCTTTACCAGATAGCCAAAGTATCCGGGTTAGAATCCAATCTCGTTCGGGGTAACGCTTAGCTAATTCAGGCGTATAAATTTCACCCGTAAATCGTCTACCACTAAAAACAGAGTTAGGAGCAGCTCCATTTCCAATTTTAGCGCGGATAATATGGTGACCGAGAGGCGTGCATCCTGAACCAGAAAGTTGTCCTGCTCCATTTTTTGCACTTGAAATAGAATATGATTTTGTGAACGTACCTAACTGGGCACGAAGAGACTGAGCACTTAGATCAATATTAATAATAGCATGCTGAGTTAACACAATTTACCCTTTCAGCTCATTCAAGCAGAATTAATCAGAAGAAACATTAACCTTTTTTACAGAAGGGGCATTCAGCCCAGCAGCTAAAAATGGCACCAAATAGTCTACAACTTCTTCGGGATTTGGGGTAGAGCCGGCTTTGTTTTCTAAGATATCTGTTAACTGCTGAATGCTAGACATAGTAAAGGCCATCGAACCAAGCACGAACTGTGTTCGCCAAAAACGTTCTTTGGTCGATAACTCTGGGGTAATTTGTTTGATCAAACTTAAAAATGGCCAGAATGTTTGGGCATATTCATCTTCAAGATATTTTCTTAAGTGCCCTTGAGACTGGGTATATGCCAAGCCTAACAAACGCATAAAGATAGACACGCCATTATGATGTCGAGTAGGGATTTTTAAAAGGCTGCGTGTGTACAAACCCAACACATCTTCAATAGTAGGGATATTACCGTCCTTTTCCCCCCAACGGTTGGCTTTCAACCCAATAACCATTAAGTCATTTAAAGGAGACAAAAAGCGGTTAAATACTGCTTGAATAAGAGCATTTTTAGAACCAAAGTGATAATTAACAGCAGCTAAATTAACTTTGGCTTTTCCGGTAATAGAGCGTAAGGACGTTTCAGAAAATCCTTTTTCTGCAAAAAGAATTTCCGCAGCATCTAATATTCGATCAACTGTTTCTGTAATTGCCATAATAGTCTTAGTTAGTATAATTATTCCAAACGTTTGTTTTAAACATACGTTTGATGACTAATAATGTCAAGATTGCTTTGGCTTAGCTTCCTTTTGATTAGACGCACTTAACACTTGTTCAATTTTCCCCGCTTCTTCCAATTCAATACGATCATCCCACCCACCTTCTAAATGTTTAAAGTGATTTTCAAGATAATCCTTTTCTAGGCGCTTATAAGCCTTTTGAGATTCGATCATTAACAACAAATATAACCGGATGTGTCTTTTTTGGCGCACTATACTTAATAGGCGCCTTTCTTTTGAGTAGCGATAAAGACCTAAAAATATTTTTTTAGACAAATTTGAATTGTATTTTTGCAATTTTTTACACCGCCAAGCTAAACCATCTGTACCTTCTAGGAATCGGACATGACTTAAGGCTCGAAACTCAATTTCTTTACGTTTTGCCAAGAGTTGATGCAAATGAGGCCGTGTAAAAAAATAACGCCGAAAAGGAGAAAAAGCAAATATAGCCGAAAGAAACCCTAAACCACATGATATCCCAGTAATACCTGGTGGAATAAAACCTATAAGCCCAAAAAAGAACACACTCGTAAAGATAGTGCATACAACCAGCCAATAATCTCTATCGCGCCGCGCTGCAGATACTATTGAGTTTTCTGGGTAATCATCCATAGCAAGAAAGTTATAATTAAATCCCATCACTGGCTCACAACCCGCCAAGAGGATTTTCTTTCTATGCTGCTGAAGCTTTATTTCATCTTGTTCTTGTTTTTTCTCAGCTGCCGTCATTGGAATTCGGGCTTTATGCCGCCTATTTTCTTGACGACGTTCATCTTCCAATGCTTCGCTCTTATCGTCACTATCTCTTCTATCGATGGTCTTTCTTCTGCCAGTAGAAACAGCCGAACTAGAATCAGAGCTAGCAGGAGACGCACCTTTTGACTGAGAAATACGCTTATCCACGTCACTTAAAAGCTCATTCATGCTATTAAGCTTTGGCGACCTATCAGAAAAGTCGAGTCTTGTTGTATGATTTGAAGGCAAAATCACTACCCCTATAAGTAACCTGGTACTTTATTTATCGGAAAAAATTCAAAACTCTTTAATGAAATACACAAACTAAGACCAATTAAAGCCATTAAAAGGACTTTTAATATAATTTAAATTAAGATCCGCATAATATTTACAATTAGGCGAGAAAAATATGTTTACGGGAATTGTTCAAGGTCAGGCCATTCTTTCACACAAAAAAGGAGACAACAGACTAACTACTTTCACATTTAATTTCCCGAAGGATGCGCTAATGAATATAAAAGGAGGCGCTAGTATTGCTATTAATGGCACTTGTCTAACTGTGACTGACTTCAACTTAAGCGAAAATACTGCCTGCTTTGATGCTATAGAGGAAACACTACACTTAACAAACTTAGGTGAACTTAAAATTCAGCAGAAAGTAAATTTTGAACGGGCGGCAAAGTTTGGCGATGAGATTGGTGGCCATTTAATGTCTGGGCATATTCATTCAAGCGTTGAACTTATAGACATAATTAAAACACCTGGAAATTGCAGCCTTTACCTTAAACTTAATAAAGATATTAAACCCTACTTACTAAATAAAGGCTTCGTTGGCTTAAATGGCTGTAGCTTGACTATTGGAGCAACGACTAACGAATATTTTAGTGTTCATCTTATTCCAGAAACCCTCAACATCACTACCTTTGGCCAACTAGATATCGGAGATAAGGTGAACTTGGAATTGGATAGCCAAACTCAAGCAATTGTAGATACCGTTGAAAAGATCCTTGCAAACAAAACCAGTTAGTAAAAACAAAAAAATCTCTTATGCAGTTTTAACATAAGAGATTTTAAAACACTTAATTTAAACCTTGGAGTTACTTTGCAGTAATCACGATAGAGGTATTGTAGATATTAAAGTCAGTAAGATAAACAGCACCAATACTGTCACCCGTATCACCAAACGAGATATGGGGTAAATCCCAGTCCCACCTTACATTAACATCATAGATGGCCTGACCATCAACATGTGTACTTGCTCCGGCGTCTTCCAACTGGTCCATAGTACTAAGTACACCCGTTGCAGCACCAATTTTAGCTTCAACACTTGCAAAACCAAAACTACCCAAGGTATCGGCACCACGCTCATTATGGATACGCATATCTCTCAAGGTTAAATATGGGTTTGTTACAGCTCTAGATATCACCCGATTCGTTGCATTATTAGTACTATCAACGTCTAAATCTTCAACTCGAAACTTTAAATCTAATTCAATATATGAATCAGCTAAACGAATATTTTTCGGTTTACCTGGAGTAGGCGTCATTCCTGTATCAGTAAAACCATTACCATTATTTCGTAAAATAATGTCTAAATAACCTAAATAAGCCTCTACAGAGAAGTTTCTAGTTAAGCTTGTTTCAACCAACTTATCTGAACTACGTAAACCGAAGTCTCCCTGCTGCATATGAAAGTCTACTGCATTTTTTGTTGCCTGAAGGTTGGTTGCTTGATCAGTAGCATTAGTAGGAACTGGTAAATTGAAATCGATGCCATAGTCTTTTGAGGTAACGTGAATAACCAAATCACCATCATTAAACTGTTTACCATATGCGCCATTGCCATCATCAAATTCTGCCATAGCCCAAGCAACATCAGTTTCTGTTGAATCTAAATAACCAAGTGAAGCCAAGAAAGCCAAATCTGAAAAGCCTGTTGCAAGTGTTTCATTACCATCAGTAGAGTCAATTGTTATGCGGATATTATCAACTAAACCGCCACCGATACCTTCAAATGAGTAATCTTTCCAGTATAAAGAACCCGCATCAACATATTCCACTTCAGCGATCGTAGTTCGTGTTTCGAGATCGATCGTCAAACCAGATTGACCAGTTACTTTCGAAAGAGAACTCTCAGAAAGCAATATCAATTCAGCTTGAACCGAAAACGTTGAAAACGAAAGCATGATACCGGCACACAAAACTGCCTTATTAAGCTTCGAATAGAACTGTAGCGGTTGACGCGAAAACATGATTAATGGCCTTTATACAATTATTTCTTCTCTAGATTCAGCACTAACCCTAATAGAAGATTTCAATTTATATTTACTAACAAATTATCACATAAGATTACATTCACCAACAGTATTTGATGAAAAAGTGACCAGAAGTCAAGGAATAGACAACAAGTGTGACGAGGTTCAAACTTTAGTATGTTTATACTAATTTTTATGGCTACTATAGCTTAACTGAAACGAAATTGAAGTTTCTTCAGGTTTTTCGCTAGCGTAAGCTAGAGTAGACTCGCCCTTGCATTCCAAGGGCTTTTTTTTGCTCAAAACTTGAAGCGCTTATTATCTAAATGCTTTATAGACCCTGAATTTGCTAGTCTCGACTAAAACATCACAACGCCCAAACGTTCTTTCAATAAGGGCTGCATATTTTAAGAAGTTATTTGCCACCAGCAATAATGGTGCGTACCTCGCCATTTTATCTTTTGCTTTCTGAATAAAATATTCTGTTGTTTGGTACTCTGTCGCGATACCACTATGAAAAGGCGGATTTGTTACAACACCATTCACCCTACCCTGCACTTCATCCCAACCATCACTTGGGTAGATTTTTGCTTCAATACTATTTAATTGAACTGTTTTCTCAGCACAAATCAGTGCTAATAGATTAATATCCACCATTTCTAACTGAATTTCAGGATTTAGCTTTTTGGTATAGGTACCAAGCACTCCACAACCACAGCCAAAATCGAGTATCCGTCCCTCTAATTTAGTAAACATGTTTTCCATTAAAAGTGCAGTACCTGCGTCAAGCTCTGCAAAACTAAATACACCGGGAATGGCAGCAACCGTTAACTCGATATTCTTGAAGGTGATATCGATGGTTTTAATCCAAGAATCTATATTAAAAGCGTTAGACTTTTCTTCTAAACTCACATGCCATAACTGACAGTGTTTGGCGGAATCCAGTTTACTAGCGTCCGATCCATAATCACTCAATCGCTTGGATGCGCTGGCGATACCGCCTTTCTTTTCCCCAACCAAGTATATATCAGCACCCACTTCGAGCATTGGTGCAATATAGGCCAACACTAAATCTAATTCGCCCTTAGATTTAGGCAGAAAAACTACAGCAGCATCATGAAGCGAATTTGGTTTATGAGAAATAGTAAATTCGATCTTGTCTTCTAGTTCATTTCTATGAGAAAGGTATACTCTATAATCTAAAGTAAGCACCTTTGTGGGCGTAAGAAAATCTAAATCATCATTAGCTGGCGGCCCCATAATCAATAAATTCTGATATTCAGAAAACTGCTGGGCGTTACGTTCAAGTACTTGGGTGGATAGTTGCATTAATTACTTCTCTTTTTCAGTTTCTGTTTCTTCTTGAAAGGGCATAAGTTCAGTTTTATTTTCTACCGAACTATAATAAAAACGTAAATTCGTATAATAGCGGGCCGCTAGTATTTTATTTTCAGGCACTTCAAATCGGACTACAGCCCTAATTGCTTTTATAACAGAGGCATCCAAAGCAGGATGCCCACTTGCCCTATAAACATAAACATCTTGAAGATAACCATTGTCATTTAACTCTAATTTAACAGTACCTCTATAAATATGCAGCCCTTTATAAGGGTTACTCCATACAGCTAAAACCTGCTTATTCATTCTATCTAAAAATGCATTTACTAATTTTAACTCTTTACTTTCTAACTCACTAAAAGGCTGCTCAACAACAACCTCGCTCATCTCCTTATCTCCAAGCAATTCAACATTACCAGGCTCATATATTACATCATCTAATACCGTTTCAGATTGAGACAACTCATCACCTTCTTGCTCCATAATGCCGGAGAAATAATCATAATAGTCTGGTTTTATACTCGATGCCTTATCTTTAGAGGCCCCTTCGTAGTCAATCTCATTAGTATTTTCAATTAACTGTTCCACTGGTATAAAAATATTCGTTTTTTCAAGAGTCGATATAATTTTATTTTCAATTTTCTGTTCAAGATCCACCGGCGTAATTTCGGTCACTGCTTGTTCATCAATATTAGAGAATTCTTCTCTCGTTTCTATCGCTGTTTTCTGCTGCTTCTCATTAGAAACAGCCTCTTTCTTGAGTAATTTCTCACCGATGTTTTCAGCATTCTCTGCACCAAAAACAATCTTATCCTTACTTTTATCGCTTTGATTATTAGAAGAAAATGTATCTGCGTTATCAATAGGCATCATTTCCTCGATAGCAGTTTCTGGCTCTGGCTCTGGCTCTGGCTCTGGCTCTGGCTCTGGCTCTGGCTCTGG
>CAXBKC010000106.1:0-9786 GCA_963975615.1 uncultured Oleiphilus sp. | reverse complement strand
AAGATCATATTCACTGGCATATCGCTCCGCGTCAGAAAATTGTTTTTGGCGAATCAAGTTCACTATTAATTCATCGAGTAACTTAAACTTCAGTCGTGGTAAGTCCTGATTTTCTGCCCATTTAATACCGTCTTTTAAAAAGCCGAAGGCTTCCTCATAAGCTTGATCATGGATGAGTAAGCGTGCTTGTGTTTCGAAGGCGGCTATTAATAAATCACTCGGGCTTTGTTCTTTCAGGTAGGGCAATATGCCTTTTAAATAAGGCCGTGCTAGTTCAATTTCATCATGCTCATAATGGATTGCTGCTAAAAGCGCAGCTAAGCCAAAACCGCTATGGGACTTCTCACCGAGCTTTTGCTTGGCAAGCTGAAAGCCATCTAATGCTTCACGCTGTGCTTCATGATGAAACCCTTGTTTTGCATAGGTCACCGCGAGTAAGGATTTAACTAAGGTAATACCATAGAAAGAACCAAAGGCATCTAAATGCTGAATAGATTGGTGAAAGGCTTCACGGGAAGACTTGAAGTCGGAAAGACATTTAGCGCAATAGCCTTTAATCATTAAGGCCAAGCCCATTTCATAATGGTGATCATCGGCATTGCTATAACATGCGGGGTCATGCCACTGGCTTAACCAAGCTTCAATTAATGGTGAAGCTTTTATGGCATTATCTTTCAAGCCTTCCATGCAGCAGTGAATTAAGGCTGCTGTTCGGGTAATTTCTTGTTGAATATTGGTGGAATAATTCGCTTTGTTCTGAATCAACCACTGAATTTGCTCTGCCACACTCAGAAAATGACGGTTCGCCAAACGCGCCCAAATTGAGCCAATTCTTAAGCGCGGATAATTTCTAATAACATCTTCAGGAAGTGCGTCATACCAACTGTGGTAGCTAATATGTTTTCCCATTTTAACCACAACCGTGGAGAAGGCATTTTCCATCCATTGTGCAGCTTGCTCAAAATTCCTAGATTGGATGGCTAGAGGTATGGCATCGTCTATGGCGTTTTCGTCATAAAAACACTGAGCAGCACTTAGTTGCCATTGGTTACGTTGGTTTTCACTGAATTCTATTTGGCAGCGATGCTTTAAAAACAAGCCAAAAAGTTGATGGAATCGATACCATTTTCCGCTCGCTTCTATCGGCGTAATAAAAGTATGTTGTTCAACGTAAGGCCAGAATGCTTGCCACTGTTCGGGCGTTTCACTTAAAGACTGGCAGATATTAAGATTGAAGCGATCAAGTAGGCTCAGCTTCAATAAAAACTGCTGCGTTTCAGATGACTGCTGTTCAAAAACACGTTCAATAAAATAGCGATCGAATGCTTGTTGCTTCAGGTGCGCATCTTCAATAAAACGTTTAAGTTCTGCTTCACTTTGCAAAGCACTCACCATATAAAAAGCCGCCGCAGGCCAACCTTCGCTGACATCTGCTAGTTGCTTTGAAAGACTGTCTTCAGGAATGGTCTTTTTGTGCAGTTTGAAAATAGCTTGTATGTCTTCTTTAGAAAAACGCAGGGCTTCTTGCGTAATGCTTTCCAACTGATTTTCAATGAGTAGTTGGCTGTAAGAAAAATGCAGGTTAGAACTTGCTGTCATAAAAATGCGAATGCCAGCATGGCTCATTTGTAGCAATAAATTGATTACCTCTATTGATGCTGTTGAGTGAATGAAATCCGCATCATTAAGAAACAAAATCAAACGCGGCTGCTTATTCATCTGATCGATGAGGGAGCGCGTCCAGAGTTCTATCGAAGGTGAGGTGAAGCCATTGGTATGGCTAAAATCGGCAGGCTCTTGCTCGGCGCTTTCTAATTGAGTTAGAGCTGCATTCCATTTATGTAAAAAATTAATCGGATCATTGTCAGACTGACGAAGATTCATCCATAAATGAGGTAACTTTAAATGGTCATAAACTTGTTTAAGAAAACTAGTTTTACCATAACCTGGTGGCGCCTGAATCAGCGTCAGTTTTTTAGTTTGGGATTCAATTTGTCTTAATAACGGTAAGCGAATTAAATGTTTCTTGAAGGATGGCGGTGAAGTGTCTGGGTTAAACGAAGCGGCCATAGTGTTATTTTAGACTCATTTAAAAACAGTAGGGCAAGTTGTCTTGCCCTTTATATTGTTAGATGAACTTAGCTTAGCGGATTAAATCGGCTAAGCCTAGTATGGCAGGGACATGTTGGCTTTGATTAATAATATGAGGTGATAGCTAGCTCTTATTCTTCTATCAGATAAAAGTCAGATTTTGAGGCAGAGCACTCAGGGCAAGTCCAATCTTCGGGTACATCTTTCCAAAGTGTGCCGGCAGGAATGCCTTCATCTGGCATACCTAAGGCTTCGTCGTAGATCGTGTCGCAGGTGATGCAACAGTATTTTTTGTAGTTAGGTGTGGACATGATACAGCTCGACTTTTTATTACCGTTCGTTGAGCTCGTCGAAACGTGTTCGATCAAACACAGTGTTAATTTAGTAGGCCCCTTGACGAGCTCAGGGACCAGTATTTTTCCGCACAGGGGGTATAGTTTTTAACTAGAAACCATTTCTTCAAAGTCCGGCTTTTCACGAACAAAGCAATCAGGGCAGGGGAAGTCTTCTGGTACATCTTCCCACTTGGTGCCTGCTGTATAACCTTCACGTTCACACCCGACTGTTTCATCATAAATGTAGCCACAATCGGGGCATTGATACTTCGCCATGTGTTGTTCCTTTTGTATGTGATTAAGCGGCTTTGGTTTCAGTATTTTGGTTTGGCTCTCGATGAAATTTTTTGAAAATTGCATCACGCTTGCTTGGGTCAATATTCACCTTATTCATGTCTCCATTCGCCCAATCAACTACTTTTGAATCCATCACAAAGCGCCAAGCGGGTGGAATTAAAGCTAAGCCCATCATCGCAGGATAACCCTGAGGTAATTGCGGCGCATCATCATAGTCACGAAGTAATTGATACGCACGAGTCGGGTGAGCGTGATGGTCGGAATGGCGCTGTAGATGAAGCGTTAGTAAGTTAGATGCTTTGTAATTATTGTTCCAGCTATGATGTGGCTGACAACGCTCATAGCGTCCATTTTCTAAGGTTTGGCGAAGCAAGCCATAATGCTCGATGTAGTTCGCCATGGTGAGATGAAACCACCCATAAGCAGCACAAGCTAATAAGAAAGGTAAAGTGGCTAAGCCAAAGAAATAGGTCATGGTGGCATAACCCACAACCGTAATGAGTAATGTTTGGATAAGTTCATTATGTAGGGAAAATACCGATCGCTTTTGGCGTTTTAGTCGTTCTGCTTCTAAGGTCCAACCTCGGACTGCAGCACCGGGTAATTCACGTAAGGCGAATTTATAAATATTTTCACCCATTTTTGAAGACGCTGGGTCTTCCTTTGTTGCAACATCTTTATGGTGGCCTTTATTGTGTTCTATGTTGAAGTGCGCATAACCCGAGCATGCAGAACCGATCTGAGCAAAAAGAACTTGGGTTTTATCGTTCATTTTATGGCCAAGCTCATGGCTCATGGTGAGCCCGACAGCATGTAATGCACCGACACTTAAAATGGCTCCAAGGATATGATACCAAGACCAATCCCCGGAAATGACTACATAGGTCATGGCTACAAGTCCTATCCAGTTCAACATTGTGGCAGCGTATAAAATATTTTTGTAGTAAGGAGATTCTTTTTGCAGTTCCATTTCTTGATCTGCTGTTGGGTTAAAAGAATCTTCTCTGACAATGCCATCAACGACAGGTATGGCTATCCAGAAAACGCTAGCAAGCAGCCACATCCATGCGCCTTGGCCAGTTAGATAGGCTAAACCTGAAGAAAGCAAAATAGCAACGGGTACAACTAGAGTAATTAAATACCAATACTTCTTAGCGGCTGCCCAATGTTTGTCCTTGGCACTCAATGGTTTACTTTCATCCATCTTGTGCCCAGAAATATTAACGCTATGCGACTGACTCATGCCTTACTCCCACGTTTATAAATATGTAATTACTGGCTTTTATTGTTTTTCTTCAATGACACCAGTATTGCAAATAAAAGTAGGTAGGGTACCTAACCAAAGTTAGGGTAGGGTTGGTTTTCTTTCCACTTGCTCGGTGGATAACCATGCCAGCGAATAAAGGCGCGAGTAAAGGCACTGAGCGATGTGTAACCCAGTAAATCGGCCAATTGCGTCATTTGCAGGCGCGAATCCTTTAAATAGCGATACGCCATAACCTGTCGGGTGTGATCTAAGATTTCTTTAAAAGATGTATCACTTTCCGCTAAACGTCTTTGCAGTGTTCGTTTACTCATTGCCATACATTGGGTAACTTTTTCAATATTCGCTTGTCCTTGAGCCAATAAGTTCCTCAATAAATATTCCACATAAGAAGGTAACTCCTGGGTACTTAACTCTTCCATAGAATGAAGATGTTTTTTCATCAAGTTATGAAGTTCTGGATCGGCATTGATCAGGGGCTCGCTTAAACTTTTTACTTCAATAAAAATCCCACTTTCAGTGTGATTAAATATAGGCGCTTGGCCTAGTAACTTGGTGTAAGTTTTTAAAGAATCTTGAGGTGCATGTTCAGCTGTAATTGCTTTTGCAACCCAGTGCTTTCCTAGTAAAGTTCTTAGCAATTGATAACCGACACCGAGTGCCAATTCCATGCCTTGTTTTATACCGGGTTGAGTTGGGTCGAGTACGTGGTAAGTCAGTTGCGCTAAGTCGTCTTTCTGAGAAAAAGTCAGTTGTGCTGCGCCCATGTGTAAATGGAAAAACTGCTGTAACTCTTTTAAGGCTTCACCAAAGGTTTGGCAGTTTCGTATTAAGTAAAGCAAGGGACCAAAGACAGAAACACCTTGATATAAGCCAAATTTCAAGCCGAAAAGAGGTTCATTCGATTGCTCAGCGCTAAGTTCTAGTAAGTGCAAAAAACGTCTGTAAGAAATGACACCTTCTGCTTGTTTAAGAATATTTTCAGGCAGGCCAACAGTTGTAAGCATTTGTTCAGGATTAAGCCCGTGCATTTGTGCAAACTGCCCATATCCTGATAATGCTGAAGCGCGTGCAAAATCTTTCATTTCAATATTTCCATCTATCTCTATATTGTGAAATAAAATTGTTTAAAGTCAGTCTATTCGACATGGAAATCACGTTTAGTTTAAATAGGTTTGGCGCTTTATGTAAAATCTGTGGCGCGTAAAGGTAATAATTTTATTTTTAATATTATTAATATATACCCACTTAGATAGGTTTAACTACATAAAAGGAGAGTAAAAATGTTGCCATATACTGTAAATGATCATCATGAGCTGTTAACCGTAAATTCAAATGACTTACCGATCTATAAAGACGCACTGGTGCCGGGTGTTGATGTCCAGCCTTTATTCTTAGATCCTGGGAATGGTGTGTGGGGCCTGAGGGTTCTCTTTCACCCGGGCGTGATGCTACCAACGCACTACCATACAGGAACGGTTCATTTGTGGACGCTTTCAGGAAAATGGAATTATGTTGAGTACCCAGATCAACCACAAACAGCGGGTAGCTATTTGTTTGAACCAGGTGGCAGTGTCCATACTTTTAGCGTACCAGCAGATAATACAGAAGTGACGGAAACCTTTATGATAGTGCAAGGTGCTAATATTAATTTTGATGAGGAGGGAAATTACCATAGCGTGATGGATGCAAGCTCGATTATGCTGTTGATCGAAAGTTTGATCCAGGAAAGAGGCTTAGAGCCGGCTAAATATATTAAGGCACCGCAAGCGACTTATAGTTCTAATTAAGAATTAACGCAGAATAAAAAGACAAATAACATTAAGGACCAATTATGTCACAAAGTACAAGTCTAACTGGCTCTGAAGGCCAAACACCCGCAGTACCTAAATCAGTTTTTATTACTGGGGCGAACGGCTTTATCGGTAAGGCTCTTGTGCAGCGCTATCGTGCATTGGGTTGTGATGTTCGTGGGATGGATATCAAGGCTGATGAGTCAATGAATGTTGTGGCTGGAGATATCACACGAGCTTCAACTTGGGCAAAACACGCTAAAAATTGTGAGTTGTTTATTCATACGGCTGCTGTGGTATCTCTCGCAGCCGACTGGGATATGTATCGTGAGGTATCGATCAATGGTACCCGTAAAGCGCTTGATGTTGCGATTGAAGCCGGCGCAAAACGCTTTGTTCATTTCTCATCAATTGCCGCAATGGGTGTCGATTACCTACAAGGTGCAGATGAAAAATCCTCGGTCGTGGTCGGTGAAGATTACCGTTATGGCGTAACCAAAGGCGCGAGTGAGCATGTAGTATTAGCTGCACATGCAGCGGGTGAAATAAAATGTACTATCATTCGCCCAGGTGATGTCTATGGCCCAGGTTCCAGAGCATGGTTAATTGAACCGCTTAAAATGGCACGTTCTGGTCAATTTATTTTGCCCAATCAGGGTAATGGTCGTTTTACTCCGGTTTATATAGACGACCTTTTAGATGGCGTGATGTTAGCCGCTGGTTTGATCGAAGGCGCTGGCCAAATATTTATTCTCGCCGGAGATCGATCAGTTAGTTGTAAGCAATTTTTTAGCTATCACTGGAAATGGGCAGGTAAAACGAAAAAAATGCCTAGCCTGCCATTAAAAGCTGCTTTAGTACTTACCAAGACGCTTTGGAAAATGAACCGTCTCTTGAGTAAGCCAAGCGAAGTGACGCCAGATGCAATGTTGATGTTTTCACGCCAAGGTGGTTTTTCTATCGAGAAAGCAAAGAGTCTTTTGGGCTATACGCCAAAAGTAGCTTTGGATGAAGGTATGCAACGATCTGAAGAATGGTTACGAGAAGTAGGTGAACTTTAGTGATTTTTTGAATCGGTTTGGAAAGAAGGAAATAAAATGACAACAATAAATCATGTGATAGTAAGTGGCGGTGGAAGTGGCCTGGGTTTAGGCTTAGCTTCTCGCTATTTAAAACGTGGTATCAAAGTAAGTGTATTCGATTTATCTATTAGCGCAGAACGGAAAAAAACCTTAGACAAATTAGCAAGTGAACACCATTCTAAATGGCAGTTCTTCAAAACCGACGTAACCAATGCCGGTTTATTAAAAGATAATGTTAACAAGGCTATTTCAGAATTTGGTTTAATTGATTTAGCTATAAATTCCGCAGGTGTAATTATCAATAAGTGTCTGGAAGATACCAGCCCAGAAGATTTTAAACGTGTAATCGATATTAACCTAAATGGAAGTTTTAACTTTGCTTCAGCGGTCTTACCAACCTTGCAGAAAGGGGCAGGTTTGGCGTTGATCTCATCAATGGCTGGCTTGTTTAGTAATTATGCATACAGTGCTTACGGCGCTTCAAAATTTGGTGTCGTGGGTTTAGCGACAACGCTACGTTATGAATATGAGCACAAAGGAATTTATATCTCGTGTGTCTGCCCACCAGAAGTCAAAACACCCATGGTGGCTGAAGAGCTTAAAAATGGAAATCAGGTCTCTTTAGCGATGAAAAAATTTGGTGGTTCCATGGAGACAGATGACGCTTGTGATCAGATTCTTTCTGGCTTAGATGCAGGTAAGTGGATGATTATACCAAGTTTAAATGGAAAGCTTTTAGCAACTTTTGCGAGAGTCTTTCCAACCCCATTTTTTGCCTTAACAAAGCAAGTAATCAAATACACTGAAAAGAAGTTTAGTTGAGGCTTTGTGGGGTAAGTTATTTGGTACTTCCAAAAAGTTCCTACGGATACGGCTATTTTTTATAGCTGGCTAGGTCGTAACCTAGACTCAAGTAGAAATTTCTTTTATCCTTCCCAGATCCAAACTGGGGATGAGGCGCTCAAATGCAATGTAGTCGTATTTGCTTTCAATCGCTCCTGTATACACCAATAACAATATGAGAGCCAAAATGAATACACGTATATTCTTCCATAGAGTCGCCCTTATTGGAGTATTGACACATGCTTCATTCATTACTAGTGCAAATAGCGCAAACGGCTTAGAAGCTGAAGCTTCAGAACCCAAGCTAACTCGGACGCTGCGATCTGTATCGCTCGAAGATTTAGTGGAGCGCAAGCTGGACACAGGTGTTTACGAAGGTTCACCTAAAGTTTTGGCGAACCCTGAATATTACGAAAAGAATTACTACAATACACTCGCCTCTAACCGTGGCGAACCTATTCCACAGTATATACCCCCACCTTGCGATCAAGTACAACCCACAGCGTTCGATGCGGAAGGTTGTCGTATCGTGAGTTCTTTATTTACCGATGTTGAGGATCCCGCTTTAAGGGCTGAGTATCAAGATCGAGTTCGCCGAGGGCGTGATGTTTGGCACAAAGGTACCTTTGGTGGGCAGGATTATTTCATCCAGCATGTTGGTAATGGTATTTTTGGCTTTCCACGTGAACCAGACCAAAGTCATTGGCTGGATACGAGAAACCGTGACGAACGTTATCGCAAATACGGCATGATCAATGATCCCGACTGCGAAGCTGGTGATGAGTCCAGTTTTTGGCTTGATAAGTGTAAAGACCCTCACGCGACTGGTGTGATAGGTATTCGTAAGTATTATAATAGGAAGCCTGACGAGGGCTTTGATCCAATGACATCTCCTTATGAAGAGGGAGAAATTGGTCTAGGAAAACGCTTTGTTACAGCTCAAGCTTGTGCTGTGTGCCATACGGCTTTTGACCCGACAAACCCACCTGCCGATGCCAACAACCCTAAATGGGAAAACCTGACAGGCCATATTGGTAATCAATATACAAATAATACCAATCAGTTTTTTTCTAGTTTACCAAACGACCACTTTGCCCGCATTCTGTATGAATCCTTTCCTCCAGGCACGGTTGATACGACTTCGGGGCATATGGATTTCAGACTGAATCCAGGGACACAAAACAATATTACCGACTTCCAAAATCGTCGGGTATTTGATGAAATGATCAAACACCCTATCACGGGTGAAGTAACTGAGGCACGCACTCGTCACGTATTAAAAGGTGGTGAGGATTCAGTAGGAGATAAGTTATCTTTGTTGCGGGTTTATTTGAATATTGGTTTGTGTTTCGATGAATGTACCGTTGATAACTTTCCGCATCATGGCGCACTTACTGGCCCCGAATCGGAACATCACCCTCTTCGAATTAAAGCCTGTTACCAAGAGTGTGAGCCATGGAACCAAGCTGATGCCAAAATGGATGATCTGGTCTCATACCTAGTTACGGGTGGGCCATTTTATCTTAAGGACGCGACAGACATAGATGGCACTCCTGGCGCCACGTTTATTAATGAATCTCTCGTGCCTGAAGGGCGCACTGTTTATAGCCGCGAGTGTGCACGGTGCCACTCATCTAAAGTACCACCCGATGCCATCAGTATTGATAAAAACGCACTAGAAAAATTCTATCAAGGGCATATTTTTGGCCGTGAGCAAGACTGGCGTACAGAATTAGGCGCCTACGCCGATACAGAAAAATTCAAAGCCAGCTCGCTTAAAGCTGGTATTCCCAAACAGTTTGCAGATGAGGCTGTTTTTGGACAAGACTGGTTAGGCAATGACGAACTGATACCGCACCATGAGGTTGGCACCAATCGCTGTCGTTCTTTACATAGTAATCATATGGAAGGTCAGGTTTGGGAGGAGTTTTCCTCAGAAACCTATAAGGCTCGCCCACACACAGGAAAAATCCCTCGTATTGTGAACCCCTTGGTACCTCTTCGTGGTGGTTCAGAGTCTTGGCTTGATGGCGATGAAAATCCAGGGGGTGGCACAGGCTACTACCGTAATGTATCGCTAC
>CAXBKC010000105.1:0-9859 GCA_963975615.1 uncultured Oleiphilus sp. | reverse complement strand
GCTAATGGTAGCGTAACTATAAGTCTCAAGGCTATAAAAAGGCAGATCAACAATGATGTTACCTGAGTTAGGACATTTCTCTTTAATTTTAGGTCTGGCTTTAAGCCTACTTTTAGGTACGCTACCATTAGCCGGCTCTGCTTTTAATAATACATTTCTAATGAAAATGGCAAAGCCCTTAGCCGGTGGACAGTTTATTTTCATCCTGCTTAGTTTCTTTGTTTTAGGCTATGCCTTTTTACAAGATGATTTCTCAGTTCAGTATGTGGCTAATCACTCAAATACCTTGCTACCGATACAATATAAAATCAGTGCTATCTGGGGTGGTCATGAAGGGTCCTTGTTATTATGGGCATTGATCCTTTCTGGGTGGACGGCAGCAGTTGTGCTATTTAGTAAGTCTTTACCGCTAGTTGTTTATGCAAGAGTCCTGTCTGTGATGGGCTTAATCGCTGTTGGCTTCTTATTCTTTATTTTACTAACCTCAAATCCTTTTGATCGCTACCTTCCAAATTTTCCAAGTGAAGGTGCAGATTTAAATCCATTATTGCAAGACTTTGGTTTGATCGTTCATCCTCCTATGCTTTATATGGGCTATGTTGGCTTCTCAGTTGTTTTTGCTTTTGCCATTGCTGCTTTATTGGGTGGACAGCTAGATGCTGCTTGGGCGAAATGGTCACGTCCTTGGACAACGGTTGCCTGGGCATTTCTAACCTTAGGAATAGCGCTTGGAAGCTGGTGGGCATATTACGAATTAGGCTGGGGCGGTTGGTGGTTCTGGGATCCAGTTGAAAACGCTTCCTTTATGCCTTGGCTCGTCGGTGCCGCATTGATTCATTCTCTTGCTGCAACCGAGAAGCGTGGTGTATTTAAAAGCTGGACGGTACTGTTAGCTATTCTGACTTTTTCCTTAAGCCTTCTTGGCACATTTTTAGTGCGTTCTGGGGTTTTAACCTCCGTTCATGCTTTTGCTTCAGACCCTGCAAGAGGCCAGTTTATACTTGCTCTACTAGGCATCACCTTATTTTTCTCTTTAGGTTTGTATGCATTTAGAGTGCCTAAAGTAAGAGGGCATATCCATTTTTCTTTGTTGTCCAAAGAAACCTTTCTTTTGACCAATAACCTGTTGCTAATAACTGCTTGGGTGACAGTCATGTTGGGTACATTGTACCCGCTGGTACTCGATTTTATTGGCGGAGCAAAACTATCTATTGGGCCTCCTTACTTCAATGCGCTTTTTGTACCTATCATGTCTGTGCTTAGTATTATGATGGGCTTCGGTATTATTTCTCGCTGGAAAGAAAACTCTGTTGCTTATCTTGTGAAGAAATTACGAATAGTTGCTGTATTAGCCGTGGTTATAGCCTTAGTAACACCTCTCGTTGCTTTTAAAGAATTTCATGTTGGTGCATTTCTTGGCTTATTTTTATTCTCTTGGATCGTGCTTATTTCTATTCAAGATTTATTTGATAAAGCAAAATCGAGCCAAGGTTTTCTATATGGGCTTAAACGTTTAAGGCCTGCCTACTATGGGATGATGTGTGGCCATATTGGCTTCGCCATTACTTTGTTAGGTGTGGCAATGGTGTCGATAGAGTCTGATGAACGAGATATAAGAATGAATGTCGGTGATCAGGCTCAGGTCCAAGACTATATTTTTGTGTTTGAAAATATAGAAAAAATTAAAGGGCCAAATTATTTAGCAGATCGAGCTAATTTTGTCGTACTAGATAGTGAGACTAAAAAAGTACTAACTTATTTAAGCCCAGAGAAAAGAATTTATCTCGCTAAGAATACGCCTATGACTGAGGCCGCAATAGATCCTGGTATATTCCGAGATCTTTATGTTGCTATGGGCGAAAACCTTGAAGATGGTGCTTGGGCTGTTCGGATTCAGATTAAACCCTTTATTAGATGGATTTGGTTTGGCGCCCTCATAATGGGTTTAGGTGGTTTATTAGCGATTTCAGATAAGCGCTACAGAACAAAAAACTAATACGACAATATTCAAAGAATTAAGAGAAAAAGATATGTATAAATGGATTCCATTAGTGATCGCGATTGGATTAGCCCTAGTTCTTTATACCGCCATAGGGAAAGATCCAACAAAGCTGGAAACGGCTAGGTTAAATGATCCGGTTCCTGACTTTCAGTTGAGCACTTTACAAAATGTTGACCGCTTGATAACGCAGGAAGATTTAAAAGGTCAGGTTATATTAATGAATGTTTGGGCTACTTGGTGTCCTTCATGTCGGGCCGAGCATGGATATTTAGTTGAGCTCGCTAAGAATGGTGTTCCAATTGTCGGTTTAAACTATAAGGATGAGCGTCCTGCAGCACTTGGTTGGCTAGAGCGTTTGGGTAATCCCTATACGGTTAATATTTTTGATCCAGAGGGAAAGCTAGGCTTTGATCTAGGGGTTTATGGTGCGCCCGAAACTTACCTAATTGATAAAAAAGGTTATGTCCGCTTCCGGCATGTAGGTGTTGTGGATGCTCCAACCTGGACTCAAGTACTTGAACCTCTTTATAAGAAGTTATCAAAATGATTAATAAATCAATATTCAGCTTAGTCGCTCTCTTGTCATGCTTGTTGTTTCCACAGATCAGCTTTGCCAGTATTGATGTTTATGAGTTTGAAGATGAAAGTCTTAGAGCTGACTTTGTAACGCTAACGAAAGAGCTTCGTTGTCCAAAGTGTCAGAATCAGGATATTGCAGATTCTAACGCACCGATTGCTTCTGATATGCGCAAAGAAGTGCATCGTTTGCTGGGCGAGGGTAAAGATAAAGAATCTATTGTGAATTATATGATTGATCGCTTTGGAGAATTTGTTACCTATAAACCGAAAAAATCATTAGAAACGTTTATGTTGTGGTATGGGCCTTTGATTCTAATATTTATTGGTGTCTTAATTATTGTCAGCCTTCTAAAGATGAATAAAAAGAAAAGTTATAAGCAAGAAGGGTCGTCTGAAGAAGTTAGAAAAATTTTAGATAAATATGCCAATGATAAATAGTTGCTTAAAGCTTCTCCAAAGTAAGATTATTTCAAAATAGATGTAAAAACCAATGAGACAATTTGATGACTAATTTCTGGATTATATGCGCTTTACTCACATTCCTAGCTTGTTTATTTGTTTTCATTCCAGCATTACGAACGATGAAAAATAAGGGGAAAGAGAGTGAGGCAGATAGTGTTTCTCGAGAAAAAGAGAATGTTAGTATCTTCCAAAATCGTTTAGCAGAGCTTGATCTCGAAAAGAATGATAATAGAATTACCGAGGATTCTTATCAGAAAAGGAAGCAAGAGTTAGAAATAGCGCTGTTAAATGATGTAAATGAGAGCAATGCGACAAGCGAGAGCACATCAGCATCTAAGCCAGCGTTTGTTTATAGCGTTGTTGTATTTTCATTATTGTTTATAGTGGGCTTTAGCTTTTGGTTGTATCAAGAAAATGGCTCTAAAGCTTTAGTGGATCAATATAATTCGATGACGTTTGATGCGCAAGAGTTAGCAGCTGCCAGAGATCTTGCGCGTCAGGGCGATATGTCGGCATTACTAAAGCAGCTATATGAAAAGTTACAATCCGCTCCAGATAACATTGAAGGTTGGGACTTATTAGCGCGCTCAGCAATGAATGTCCAAAATTATAGTTTAGCGAGTGAAGCCTACTTACAGATTATTAGGATTTATGATGCTCAAGAGCAAAACCCTGCGCCAATTTATGGTTTATTGGCGCAAGCCAAATATTATGAGGCTGAAGGGGAGTTAAACTCTGAAGTCGATGTAGTAATTCAAAAAGCCTTCTCACTGGATAAAAATGAACTTAACTCGCTAGGTCTATTAGCAATTGACGCTTTTGCAAATAAGCGTTTAGCGGAAGCTAAAGATATCTGGTCGAAAATACTCTCAATCTACCCTGAGCATCCTGCTAGAACGTCAATAGAGGCAGGGATTCAAAGAGTAAATGCAGAGCTTGGTCTTGAGGGTGAAAGTTTACCTGACTCAAATCTTGCTAATGTTGGCTCAGTTTCTGTCGTTGTGACGGTATCTTTGGATGACTCTTTAAAGGCTAAAGTTAAGCCCAGTGATATTGTTTTTATTCTAGCAAAACAGGTGGACGGCTCAGTTACAAACCCAAATATTCCATTAGCAGTGAGTAAGCATAGGGTTGATGAATTACCCATTACCATTACTCTTGATGATTCTAAGTCTATGGCACCTATCGCCAAATTGTCGATGGCTAAGACGGTAATGGTAGCGGCTCGAATATCAAAATCAGGAAACCCAATGGCGCAAGTAGGGGATTTTGAAGCAGTGAGTTCGGATATTAAACCAGAGGATAATGAGCAAGTAGCCTTGGTTATTCAAACAGAAGTGCATTAAGCTAATACTGAGTTATCATTAATGCATAGGGTTTAAGTAATTGGCTAGTTGTTAAATAATATCTAGTATTTTAAAAAACACTAATACTAGATTAAAAATAATAATCTCTATAAAGAGGTATAAGTATGCAGGTTCCAAAAATCGTTGATGAGCTCGAAGCGAGAATTATTAATACTCTCAAGCTATCTCGTTTCAAAAATCAGATAGTGGGTAAAGGTTATGTGACTGGACTTAAGGCAGTTACTTACTTGCTTAATATTCCTAAGCCAACAATTTTTATGAGTCGTGGTGCTTCTTTAAAACTCTGTGAAACAGTCTCTCAGTTTGGTTTGAAGAAAATATTAATTGTCACCGACGCAGGGTTATTTAAGCTTGGTTTACTAGATCCGATTATTAAGCAGCTTGAAGACTCTTCCATGTCTTACTCATTGTTTACTGATGTTCTACCAGACCCTACTTTTGATGTTGTTGAAGCAGGTTTGAAGCACTATCGTGCTAATAATTGTGATTCAGTGTTAGCCATTGGTGGTGGTTCATCTATTGATGCCGCGAAAGTGATTGCGCTTGCCGCCAGTAATGATGTCGAGCCAAGGCAGTTGGTCGGTATTCTTAAAGGCAAGAAGCCTTCTGCACCATTTTTTGCCATTCCGACTACAGCAGGTACAGGATCTGAGGCTACTATTGGTGCTGTGATATCAGACTCTGTAACGCATAAAAAAGAGTTGGTTATCGATACCAAGGTTGTCCCTATAGTTGCAGCTCTAGACCCAGATTTGATGAAAGGTCTACCTCCTGCTATTACCGCTGCGACAGGTATGGATGCTTTAACGCACCTTATAGAAGCTTACCTTAGTGGCATGGCTAATACAGAATCAGATTACTATGCTCGTTCGGGCATACAGATGATTTTTGAGAACTTACCTCAAGCGTATAAAAGAGGTAGCGTCATTAAAGCGCGTGAAAAAATGGCCTTGGCATCTTATTACGGCGGTTTGACGATTAATATTGCAGGTCTTGGCTATGTGCATGCCTTCGCGCATCAGTTAGGTGCAAAGTATGGTCTGCCTCATGGTGAGGCAAATGCCAAAGTTTTACCTTATGTGCTCGAATTCAATAAAGAAGCTTCTGCGAGTCGGATGGCTGAAATTGCCAGATTCTTAGGTTTAAGTAAGTTAGGCGAGAATGAAAAGCATCAGGCTGAAAAACTGATACATGCAGTTAAAGCTCTGATATCTGAGCTAAATATAGCGCCTACAGTGCCTGAAATTAAAAAAGAGGATTATAGCAGCATTATTCAGCATGCTTTTAAAGAGGCTAACTCAACTTATGCTGTGGCTAAATATATGTCTTATGACGAAGCTGTACATCTTTTAGATTCTATTGCTGGAAGGTAATGCCATATAAGGAATACCCTTCGACGGGCTCAGGGGGCGAAAATATTGCTCGTTGAGCCCGTCGAAACGAATAAGAAACGTAAAGTTGATGCAGCAACAACAGCTTAATGAAGTACTTCTGCAGCCTCTAACACCAAGCCTGTTTCTGGAAGTGCTTCTTTATCTAATAATGCGCTATTTCCTGACATCTGAAGTCGACCCTCAATAAACCATTTCACTGCGATAGGGTAGATGATGTGTTCCTGTTCTTGGATACGCTTTACTAGTGAATCAACTGTGTCATTCTCAAAAGTTTTTACTTTTGCTTGAATGATATTCGGTCCGCTATCCAGTTCAGCTGTCACAAAATGTACAGTTACGCCATGAAATGCATCACCAGCATCAATTGCACGTTGGTGAGTATTCAGACCAGGATATTTTGGGAGTAGCGAAGGGTGAATATTTATGATTCTTCCTTCATACCTTCTAACAAAATCAGATGTTAAAATTCGCATAAACCCCGCCAGTACAATTAAGTCTGGTTGATGCTTGTCTATTTCTTTCATCAAATTCGCATCAAAAATTTCTCTTTCCGGATAGTCTTTGTGCTCAATTACTGCTGTCGGAATATTGGCTTTAGCCGCTTTGTCTAAACCTAAAATGTTAGATTTATTTGAAATGACGACAGCTATTTCTGCCTCAAAAGATTCAGAGCATATGGCGTCATTGATTGCTTGAAGGTTACTGCCATTACCTGAAATTAAGACAACTATTTTTGGGGTTCGTCCATCCATTACAGCTGCTTTTCCCCAGAAAGTTCAACTTGTTCTTCCGCTCCATTTCTGGCTGCGATATAGCCAACTTTCCAAGCATTCTCACCAAGATCTGTCAGCACCTTAATTGCGTTGTCAGCTGCAGCAGCCGGAACGGCAATCACCATACCTACGCCACAATTAAAGGTCCGGTACATCTCTGTTTGTGTGACGTTGCCTTCTTTTTGCAGCCATTTAAATATGTCGGGTAGTTCCCAGCTATTGATATCTATCACTGCTTTACAGTCTTCTGGAAGTACGCGAGGGATATTTTCTAGTAAACCACCACCCGTAATATGGGAAAGCGCATGGACTTCAGTATTTCTGATGAGTTCAAGCAGGGGTTTAACATAAATGCGGGTTGGTGCCATAAGCGCGGTGGCCAGATCAGTATCACCTAATTTTTCATCAAGGCTTGAACCAGAAACTTCAATAATTTTACGAATCAGAGAGTAGCCATTAGAGTGAGGGCCTGATGAGGCAAGGCCAATCAATACATCAGTTTTATCTACTTTAGAGCCATCTATTAGTTTTGACTTCTCAGCAATACCTACACAAAAACCAGCAAGATCATAATCTTCACCTTCATACATGCCCGGCATTTCAGCAGTTTCACCACCAACTAAAGAGCAGCCTGCCATTTCACAGCCCGCACCAATACCTTCAACCACATCAGCAGCGACATCAATATTTAGTTTTCCAGTTGCGTAATAATCTAAAAAGAACAAAGGCTCAGCGCCCGCCACTATCAAGTCATTAACACACATAGCAACCAAATCGATACCAATCGTATCATGCTTATTTAAATTTAAGGCTAGGCGAAGCTTAGTGCCAACACCATCGGTACCCGAGATTAAAACAGGCTCTTTGTAGCCTTTTGGTAATTCAAATAAGGCTCCGAAGCCACCAAGTCCCGCTAACACTTCTGGCCGTCTAGTTCTTTTAGCCACACCCTTGATGCGTTCTACAAGAGCATTACCTGCGTCGATATCGACGCCGGCATCTTTGTAGCTGAGTGATGGTTTGTTTGAATGATCGGAATTGCTCATGATGGTGGCCTAATATGGGTAGATTTAGGTGGTTTAACAAATTTGAGCGGGATTTTAACAGTTGTTAAAGGGTGCGCCAAATCATCTTTGTAAAAAAAGCTCATCCGGCGAAGTTAAAAAGCCAAATAAACTCTCTAGAGTGCTTATTTAGCTGATCTAAATGGGCATTCATATTGTTTTCTAAGTGGGAGACTAATATCATGTCTGACTTCTTTAAGACTCAAAATGTGGTTAACTCATTGTATAAAATCTCGCTCAGAAGTATTTTTCTAATTATATGCTTATCTCTGCCTAATATTGGCTTCTCTGCAGTTGTCGATGGTTTATTTCGTAGTAGCGTCGAAGTTGTTTCACAGCAAGCATCAGATCGAGATAAGGCCTTTAACCAAGCACTTGTGAAAACCTTGCTGAAAGTTAGTGGCAGTCGTGATTTAGTATCCCGTTCTGATATACAAAGCAGTTTCTTTCCGGCAGAAAGATATGTCCAACGTTTTTCTTATAAAGAAAATCCAGACTATGCCAGCTATTTAGATAAGCAAAAGCAGTTAGCCCTTCAAGGACAAGAAAATTCACAAGCAACTAATCAGAGTTCAGCTCCACTTCCTTACTTATTAACGGTTGATTTTGCGTCTAAAGGGTTAGAGGCCCAGATGA
This sequence comes from uncultured Oleiphilus sp., assembly GCA_963975615.1. GTDB lineage: Bacteria > Pseudomonadota > Gammaproteobacteria > Pseudomonadales > Oleiphilaceae > PZPK01. The sequence goes on along the minus strand of CAXBKC010000105.1, from coordinate 1,582 downwards.
AAAAAATCAATTTACCTATTTGGGGGAATGTCAGAGCTGATGTTATGTTTTGGGTCTTAGTCGAGTCTGGTGGTGAGCGTATTTTACTAGGCAAGAACGAAAAAAGTCAGTTGCTTGAAGACTTAAAGGCTATATCTGAAGATTATGCCTTACCTATTTCATTTCCACTTGCAGATAACACTGACCTGCAGCGCATTAATATATCTGATCTATGGGGCTTATTTCCTGATGCTATTGATAGCGCTATGCAAAGATATTCTGCTAATGGAAATTTAATGGTCAGGTTCTATCAATCTTCTTCTAGAACCTGGAGTGCAAACTGGCACTTTTCAATCAATAATATTTCCTATACCGGTTTAATGCATAATACATCGATGGCGATGATCAATGATGAAATCTTTAGCTTTCTTACAAATATCCTGTCTAAGAGATTCTCAACTGTTTCTACTGGTTTGAATGCTGATCAGGATATGACGCTTGAAGTATCAAATATAAATAACTTCAAAGATTATGTTGATGTTCAAACATTCTTAGAAAATTTAGCTCCCATAAGGTCATTTTCCCTAAACTGGGTTGAAGGGTCTGTTATGTCGTTTATGTTAGAGTTGAATGGTACTTCAGAACAGTTAAAGGAATACTTAAATTTAAGTGGTAGGCTAAAATTTATTTCTTCAAACTTAGTTGAAATACTTAAAGAACCAATTAACCTTGAAAGTAAGAGAGACTTACTGTTTGAATCTGAACCTATGCTTGAGATGACGAAAAGTTATGTTCAAGTTGAAAAATACAAATGGACAAGTACAACACCAAAAACTAATAAATAATGGTGGTCAAAAGCAGATGTTTGCGTTAAGTCAAATTCCGAACATTTTAACAGTATTACGGATTATACTCATCCTGCCTTTTGCTTATGCTGTTTATCAGTCTCATTATTTAAATGCCTTAGTTATTTTCTTTATAGCGGGTCTTTCTGATGGTGTTGATGGTTTTTTAGCTCGCCAGTTTAATTGGAAGTCTCGCTTTGGTGCGATTGCAGACCCTCTTGCAGATAAGCTTTTGCTCACAACCGCTTATGTCATGTTAATGTGGACAGGTCAGTTACCGCTTTGGCTTTTATTGCTTATTCTTGGGCGCGATTTATTTATTGTGCTTGGTGCTCTTCTATACCATTACTTTGTAAGTCATTATGAAATTAAACCCTCTATTTTGGGTAAGGCCTGTACATTGATCCAGATTGTTTATGTCTTGACGTTAATTATCAGTTTGGCCGGTTGGCCGATGCCTGAATGGGCAATCGAATATGGTTTATATCTAGTGGCTGTCATCACGTTTGTCAGTGGTCTTCATTATCTTATCGTATGGGCTTATAAGGCCTATCGATATAAACAAATTGTTGAGTAAGGACACTCAATCAGCATGCAAAAAACCAGTCCAACGATACAATTATTTCTGCCTGTTCAGACTCGCCTCGAAAAAAGTTTTGAAAACTATTTAGGGCTGTCTAACTTAAGCTTAATCTCGTGTCTTAAAACATATATAGAAACAAAAGATGAGTCCTTAATTATACTGGCCTGCCCAGATT
>CAXBKC010000104.1:0-9898 GCA_963975615.1 uncultured Oleiphilus sp. | reverse complement strand
ACAGGGTCTGGCATATCATCACTTAATCCATAGGCATCAAAGCCAAAGTTCTCTTCGATTTTCTTACGCTTATCATCATCGGGGTTTGCAGGATCTGCCACAGCCTTTAAAATAATCCTCCCCGGAATACCGACCACAGTCGCATCTGCAGGTACCGCCTTGGTAACGACAGCATTTGAACCAATCTTAGCATTCTCACCAACTTCAAATGGCCCCAGCACTTTTGCACCCGCTCCAACGACTACGCCATTCCTCAATGTTGGATGTCGCTTTCCTTTACTCCAGCTCGTACCACCCAAGGTAACGCCCTGATAAAGAGTGACATCATCGCCAATAACAGCAGTTTCTCCAATGACCACACCCATACCATGGTCGATAAAGAAACGCTTACCTATTTGGGCGCCAGGGTGAATTTCTATCCCCGTTAACCAGCGACTAAATGTAGACAATGAACGCCCTAACCATCTGAAATTATGCTTCCATAACTTATGCGCCAAACGATGAAGTAAGAGCGCATGAAGTCCGGGATAGTTAGTTAATACCTCAAACGTGTTTCTGGCGGCAGGGTCTCTGTTAAATACACTCTTAATATCACCTTTCAAACCTTCAAACATAAATTGACCTTTTTAACGTTTTGAGACCTTCGCACTAACATCGTGCCTGTAAAGAACTATTTGAAACCTTTCTGTATAGAGGTCAGCACTCCGCGAAGAATGTTGACTTCCATTTGATCCATATGAGCTCGCTGAAACAACCTTCGTAATCGAGTCATTAATTGTCTCGGTTTTTCAGGGTTGTGAAACTCAGTCTTAATTAAAGTATCTTCAAGATGAACCAAAAAACCTTCCAATTCATTGACTGATGCTAGCGGCTCATCCCAACCAGCATCTTTTGGAGACAATATAGCACTAATATTATTTTCTTGATTTTCTGAGGAATATAAAAGCGCCATCCTTAATTCATAACAAATTACTTGAACAGCCATCGCTAAGTTCAGTGATGAAAAGTCCGGGTTAGATGGAATATTCACGTGATAATGACATCTATGCAACTCTTCATTACTTAAGCCGCTTGCCTCACGACCAAACAAAAAAGCGATTTTAGTATCTGGATTAGACGCTTTAGACTGATTTATTAGATGGATGACCTCCTCTGCACAATTACGAGGATTCATGAGAGGCCAAGGCATTTTTCTATTTCGAGCGCTTGCACCAATCAAGACATGACAATCTGAAACCGCCTCATCTAAAGATGAATAAGTCTTTGCACTGGAAAGGACATCTTCAGCACCAGCTGATCGTCTCACCGCTTCATCTTCTGAGAGAACTTTATTGAACTCAGGATTTACCAAAGACAAATCAGTTAAACCCATATTTTTCATTGCACGAGCAACAGCCCCAACATTACCAGGATGTGTCGTTCTCATCAGGACAACTTTAATATGATCAGTAAACTGTTTTTGAATCACTTTGCCATACTTCCTTCGTTTACTGAGTGTTGAGCTAACAGCATGCTTTGAATTGATGCGGGGTTAAGAAGCCCTTTAAACGAATCCATTAAACCGCGCCCTTCATTTCCAGAAATCTGCAAAGCCATCTTGATGGCCGCGCCCACTAGATGCGATAAGAGAAAGCTAACTTGGTAAAGTTTATTCCACTCTAATTCATTAAAAAACACCTTGATATAAGAAAATATTAGATCAGCCTGTCTGCGACTATCTTCTAAATCCAGATCTTGGAGCGACTTGTCCGCTGAAATACTGACCCAAATATCGAGCATTGCAGGGTCATTTAAATAAATTTGATAATGAGTCTCGATCATCTCTTGCAAAATAAGGCATGCTCTTTCAAGGCTTTCAGCCTTAGGCAAATTAATCTCAAGAGCATCAAAAGCATTATCAAAAGTATACTGGGCTAACGCCAAAATGATGGCATTTTTGCTTGGGAAATACTGATAGATAGATGCAGGCGTTACATCTGCTTGAGCTGCGATTTCCTTTATTTTTAGTTGCGCACTCCCCTTCTCGCCGATCAGTACTTTTGCTGCATTTAAGATAGCATCGCAACGATTTTTACTTCTTTCTTGAGCCGGCCTGCGGCGTTGGTTTATTAACGTAGTTGTCGTGGTAGTTGTCAAAATTTATCCAAGTGAAATAAAGAATTTAATGAAGATAAAGGGGAAAGCTACGTTAGTTTACCGTTGTTTTCAAATAGATGGGAGCGATAAAACGCCAATAGTATTTATCTTAGTATTTTTTTGGTATGATGCGCGCCTGTTAGTCAATGGCATGAAAATGCATTGCACCTAACTTCGTTCTTTAGCAATTCGTTCTTTTGTTATCACTTAGCAATTAATTTTAGCAACTACAGTGGGCTGGCATGCAACCTATATTAAACATCGCAATAAGAGCTTCTCGTCAAGCTTCTGAATATATTATTCAAACCATAGACAAAAATGACCCTAAACCTTCAGAGTCATATGCAAATGCAAAATTACTCAGTCATCTTGAAGAAAGCCTTCATCAAAATTTCTTTGATGCCCTGAAAAAGGCCAACCCAACACATTACATTATTAGCCTCGGTGAGTCCCTAGAAAAAACAAAAGACGACAGCTGGCATATAAATCATATGCACAACCCTGACCACCTTCTAAGAAAATTACCTTCTTGCGCTTACTCCATTTTGCACAAGCACCACGGCAAACCTCAAAACACCCTTCTTGTTAGCCCTTTCAGCAATTTGGAATTTACCGCAACACGCGGAAGTGGTGCTGCTCTTAATGGCCGTAGAATTCGATGCTCTTCAACAAAAGACCTTGACCAAGCCGTTATCGCAACAAACGCCTTAAAACAGTTTTCATCCAGCAATGAAAAGCATGTTCTTACAGACTTTATGTCGGAGCTTGCTAGCAACGTTCAACAAGTAATTACCAGCTACTGTGATGCGCTTGATATTGCAATGGTTGCTTCTGGCCAAATTGATGCCGCAATCTTGACCAACGTGAACCCTCAGGAGATTGAGTCAGCACTGTTACTATGCCAAGAAGCTGGTGTCTTGATGGGTACGTTTAATGGCAAGCCATTCACCAACAAAGAAGATAAAATAATTGTCGCAAATCCAAAATTATTTAAAGGCTTAGTACAAAGACTGAATGGATTTCAAGAAAGAATTTAACACCCCCACTGATAGGGAGCTCAGATAGTTAAGAGCTCCCTATCACTTCAAGTAGCTAATTAACTTTTTAGTAGCGTGATATCTTTAGCACTTATATCCTGATCAATGTATGCCATTCCTAACTTCTCAAGATAAGCCATTCTGTCAGCACCTTTAAGGTCAATATTTAACTCTGGAAATCCAAGGTCTTGAACCAACTTCGCAATAAATGCTAAATACTTTTCACCTTCCTCTAAAAGCAATAAGCTCATCGCTCCAACATCAGGCTTTATTTTTTCTTGAAGCGCTTCAGGTAATTTTATTTCAATGACTATCGGCTCTTCTGACCCTTCAAAACGTACACTTCTATCCTGAACGCATTGCTTTGCCCAATAATATGCAAGTTCTTTGCTCGGAGTTAAAAATATAGGCTCTCTCGTTTCAGTATATGGATTACCTATTGTCGCCATTGTTTTCTTTGCAGCCTGCTTCAGATCTCTATCACCGGATCGCTTTAAACCAACCTCCTGAATAGACCCCCACAACGCAGATGATGTGCCGTGATACCAAACATCGTCATGAGTAAAGCCGCTCTCTGTCAAACGCAAAGCTGCATCCTGTAAATATAATGGCGTATCAGTCATAAGAAACCTCAAAGTAGTATCATTAAACGGTGGTTAATCACTTATCATAAAAAAGGCGACACACTTTCAACAAGAGGTCGCCTTTTAGATCACATTTTAGCTTGCGCTAAGTGATTCAATTATACAACTTAGACGTTGTTAAACTGGTTAGAAGTGTTTTTCGCACCGCCAGCTTTAAGAGCATTTTCACCAGCAAAGTATTCTTTGTGGTCATCACCTAAGTCTGAACCAGACATATTCTGATGCTTAACACATGCGATACCTTGACGGATCTCTTTACGCTGAACACCAGCAACATAACCAAGCATACCTGCATCACCGAAGTATTCTTTAGCTAGATTATCAACAGACAATGCGGTCGTGTGATAAGTAGGTAAAGTGATTAAGTGATGGAATACGTTAGCTTCACGAGAAGTATCAGCCTGGAAAGTACGGATACGAGCATCAGCAATCGCAGACAATTCAGAATCGTCATAATCAGCAGACATTAATTTATCACGATCATATGCAGAAACGTCTTTACCTTCAGCAGTCCAAGTATCAAAGGTCTGTTGACGGAAGTTAAGCGTCCAGTTAAATGATGGAGAGTTGTTGTAAACAAGCTTAGCATCTGGATGAACTTTACGAACATCATCCATCATACCCTTGATTTCATGAACTGTAGGTACAGCAGTTTCAATCCATAATAAGTCTGCACCAGCATTAAGCGCTTCAATACAGTCAAATACGCAACGCTCATGGCCAGTACCTTCACGGAACTGATATAGACCTGAAGGTAAACGCTTAGGTCGGACAAGCTTACCGTCACGGTTGAAGCAAACATCGCCTTCAGCCATTTCAGATACATCAATTTCTTCAACATCTAGGAAAGAGTTGTAAACATCACCTTGGTCGCCAGGCTCTTTAACAACTGCGATTTCCTTTGTAAGGCCAGCACCTTCAGAGTCAGTACGAGCACAAATAAGACCGTTATCGATACCTAACTCTAGGAATGCATAACGAAGTGCGCGCAGCTTTGAGTGGAAATCAGCATGAGGTACAGTTACTTTACCGTCTTGGTGACCACATTGCTTCTCATCTGCAACTTGGTTTTCGATTTGTAAACAACAAGCACCGGCTTCGATCATCTGCTTAGCCATTATGTAAGTCGCTTCTGCGTTACCAAAACCAGCATCGATATCAGCAATAATTGGCACTACGTGAGTCACGTGGTTATCAATTTGATCTTGAACTTTAGCTTCAGCAGCGCTATCACCAGCTTCACGAGCAGCATCTAGCTCACGGAAAAGACCACCAAGCTCACGTGCATCTGCTTGACGTAAAAATGTGTATAACTCTTCAACTAAGCTAGCAACAGATGTCTTTTCATGCATAGACTGATCTGGTAGAGGTCCGAAGTCTGAACGTAGAGCAGCTACCATCCAACCAGAAAGATACAAGTAACGACGGTCAGTTTTTCCACCAAAATGCTTCTTGATAGAAATCATTTTTTGTTGACCGACAAAACCATGCCAGCAACCTAAAGACTGTGTATATTTAGTCTTGTCTTTATCAAATTCAGCCATGTCAGCACGCATAATATTTGCGGTGTACTGAGCAATGTCTAGACCAGTTTTGAATTTATTCTGTGCGCGCATACGTGCGGCTGATTCTGGGTTAATTGCATCCCATGGCGAACCTGCGGCATTTTTAGCATCTGTTAGCGTCTTAATATCTTGTTGAATCTGTGACATTTTCGTATCCCTTGAGTTTAGGAATTAAGCTCCTTTTTACTTCACTTACGTAACCCACATTAATGTTGGCCGATATAAATAAAAAGAGGCGTGATTTAGAATTCGAGGTGAATTCTAGTTAAAGGAGGACAATAAATAAAATATATAAACTATATGTTCGGTATACATTAAATAAATAGTGCTAAGCTGAAATTACACTGATATAAAAATATATCGCATATAATTAGTAACTTATAAGATATTTCTAGATATTACATTAAGAATGTAAGCAACATAGAACACACAAAAAGAGCATGTAAACTAACAAAATATAATTTTGACATTACCCTTGAGAGCCCAGAATTATTGAGTTAGCACAATAACTTCACGCGACTTTCTTACCTAAACCTGTTCTTGCCTGAATGTTTTCATCAAAAAATACACGCTTAATATTTGGCAGAGCTGCAATCTTACGCATAACATTAACCCCTTCTACTTCGTAGTTATCAATCATATCTTGGGTAACTTCATATGGCTCAGCAACAGATAAACCCATATTTGCTACACTCAACAAAAGACCTTTTGTAATATCAGAGCCGCCCACTAAATTTAACGGTAATATAATGTCACCAGGCCTTATATAAGCCTGCATAAAACGTGGATTAACATATTTCATGGTGACGTCACCATTTTTATCTATATAAGAGCGAGAGCCTTCGGGGAAAATCAGAAAAGGCTCATACATTACATTTTTAAAAAGCTCAAAATCTTCTCGCTCTAACTCATCTAATGCATGATTGTCATGAGCAAACTTAAAATACTCATGAACAATCGCTTTATCTTCTGCAATTAACTCGCTGGTTTCTTCTTCGATACTTAGCATATCAAACCTAACGAGACGATTCATGAAGTCGTGATAGCTCATATTTTCAAGCAATCGTAAAACCTGATTTGGCATTTTTATAAGAAACTGAGTCTGTCGTCCGGTTCTTGCTAACGCTGTTGCTAGGTCTTTTTCATTAACCACCGTAGTTTTTTGTGAAGGTAGCGTTAAAAATAAATTACCCACATTGCTGGCACCATTTTTCAACACTAAGTTGGAAAACATTTTTGGACCTACAACGGTATTACAGTTAGCAGCTAAATTTTCAAAGCCCAAGCGCCGCAAAACACTTCTAACGCAGTAAGGGCCAAGATAGCTTTCATGATGACCAATCACAAAAACACGCCTTCCTGTAGATTTAAGTAAAGAGGCTTGATAAAGGCGCTGCTTTACCTGAGATGAATCAATTAAGTATTGCGGATCATGCTTAAACGATGTTCGCTCTCCGGATTCACTTACTAAAATCAGGTCTTTAATGCACCTACGCTCAAGTACGTCAAAAAATTTATGCCACAACCGCGAGTCAGGTAAAACAGGAGACAAGGAACGATTGATTGAAAACGGAGTGGCCAGAATCTTTTCTATCCATGTTTTAGAAAATTCTTTAAAAAAGGAGTGCTGAAGTAACTGTTGTTTCCTGTGTTGATACTTTTTTGACAAGTCGGGGAAGTATTTTTTTACATCGAAACCATCTTTTTTTGCATGCGTTAGCATTTCTTCGAGTATCTGCAATGAAGGCAAGTGATGTGGTGCATTTTTTAAAGAATAAAATTTCGCATTAAAAAAACCAACCAAACCTTTAAAGTTGACAGCATCAATAGCTGACTGAAGAAAACCTTTTATTGCTGAGGGCGCAGGCAATTTTAAGAACATATTTAGAAGAAAGTCTTTAACTTTATCGACCCAGCCTGCTATCACTGAAACTAAAGCAAAAATACGGTTCGTAAAGCGATAAAAAAAATTGTTTTGATGAATGCTACTTAATGTCTTATCAAGACGACCTTTATTGTCTTGAAGAAACTTCAACATACCGCCGTGGGCTATTTTATCTTTCTCTTGCTGCCACCAGTTAGAGACTTTTGCTTTTAACTCATGCTTAGGCTCAGAAACATCAGCAGGCTCGGTTTTGTTCTGCTGAGCTTCAGTAGCTTCATTTGAGTGTCCTTTCTTTTTCTCAGTATCTGACTGATTTGAGGTCATATCACACCACTATAATTAGTAACAACAATTAAAAACTAACAACAATTATATATGGCATATCACCACATCCTAACGCTTGGCATTGATTGCGAATTGATAAAAGGTATACTGCAAGACCTTTTAAAATTTAAATAACTTAGCGACCATTATGCCTGAAAAACAATGCGTTGACTCTATCATTTATGCTTCTTACATCATACCTGTTGTTCCTAAAGGAGACATACTTACAGATCATTCAATTGTAGTAGACAAAGGCAAAATACTTGCCATTCTCCCGCAGAAAAACTGTGAAGAATACTATTATTCAAGTGATGTTCAGATTCTGAAATCACACGTCATCATGCCTGGTTTAATTAATGCTCACGGCCATGCTGCTATGACCTTATTCAGAGGTTTGGCTGACGATCTACCTTTAATGGAGTGGCTTAATGACCATATCTGGCCAGCTGAGGGTAAATGGGTATCGGAAGAATTTGTTTATGATGGTACAAAATTAGCAATCGCAGAGATGATTCGAAGTGGCACTAGCTGTTTTAGTGACATGTATTTTTTCCCTGAAATGGCTGCAAAGGCTGCTGTAGAAATGGGGATTCGCGCACAACTTTGCTGCCCCATCCTCGACTTCCCAACAGCTTGGGGCTCAGGCCCTGATGAATACATTACAAAAACGTTGGCTCTTCACGAGTACTATAAAGATAGTGATAACATTCAAATAGCATTTGGCCCGCATGCACCCTATACCATTTCAGACACCCCTCTAGCAGAAATAAAGAAATTGGCGATTGAAAGAAAAATACAAGTTCAAATTCATCTGCACGAAACACAATTTGAGATAGATGAAGCGCTACAACACTCAGGCATGCGCCCGATTCAACGCTTAAAAAATATAGGCTTGATTAGCAAAGACCTGAGCTTACAATGCGTACATATGACAGCTCTCAACGACCAAGATATTGAAACACTTCAAAACAGCAATGTGCACGTTATTCATTGCCCAGAATCAAACCTTAAGTTAGCTAGTGGGTTTTGTGAGACTGACAAACTGCTAAAGAAGAATATAAATGTTGCATTAGGTACAGATGGTGCAGCAAGCAACAATGATTTAGACATGTTTGGAGAAATGCGTACCGCAGCACTCATTGCAAAACCTATTGCAAAAGATGCCTCTGCATTTGATGCGATTACAGCGATCGAGGCCGCTACCATAAATGGAGCTAAAGCGCTGGGTATTGAACACATTACAGGCTCACTAGAGACTGGAAAGTCAGCAGACTTTATCGCAATAGACTTAAATAAACTTAATAGCCGCCCAAGTTATAATATTCATTCTGATATTGTTTATTCGATCAATTCTCGACAAGTATCAGACCACTGGATACAGGGAAAACAGCTATTAAAAAATAGTGAATTCAGCAATATAGATGAACCAGCCATTCTAAAAAACGTTCAAGATTGGGTACAAAAAATACAAGAAACATAAACTCAATCAGTACCACCCCTAAAATTTGAATGCCAAACGACTTTTGTATAACCACTACACCGAGCAGCACATATGAACCAAGCAACGTCTAATTCAACGCCAACCCCACCAAACGTAGACCGTGATGAAATCGCGAAATTTGAGGCACTTGCGAGTCGCTGGTGGGATAAGGAAAGTGAGTTCAAGCCTCTTCACGACATCAACCCTCTCCGCTTAAATTATATTGATGAGCGCTCCTCGCTAGCTGGAAAAAAAGTAGTGGATGTCGGCTGTGGCGGAGGCATCCTTTCTGAAGGCATGGCACAACGAGGCGCAAGCGTTCTGGGTATTGATATGGGCGAAGCACCTCTATCTGTAGCTCGCTTGCATGGCCTTGAGTCTGGAGTTGAAGTTGAATATAGACAAATGACAGTTGAAGACCTAGCCGAACAAGAAGCTGGCAGCTTTGATGTTGTTACCTGCTTGGAAATGCTTGAGCATGTCCCCCAGCCTGCATCTGTTATTGCTGCATGCGCAAAATTACTAAGGCCAGGTGGGCAACTATTTTTATCAACAATAAACCGTAACCCTAAAGCATTTTTATTTGCCATTGTTGGAGCAGAGCATTTATTAAAAATGCTGCCAAAAGGTACGCACGAATACAAAAAATTTATTAAGCCTTCAGAACTGACTCATTATGTGCGTCTAGCTGGACTAAATTTTCATGACATTACGGGCATGACATACAATCCCCTGCTGAAAAACTATAAGCTCGCAAGAGATGTAGATGTCAATTATCTAGTTCATGCGAGCAAACCTGAATGAGTCAGAGCACTACTAAAATAGAG
>CAXBKC010000103.1:0-9949 GCA_963975615.1 uncultured Oleiphilus sp. | reverse complement strand
GTTTACTTCTTCACTACCAACAGCTTTTTAAAAATGCCAATAAGGAAATTATTAACCCCGAAATAGAAGAGCTTGGCATTAGTGATTTAAAACCTATGGTCGAGCTAGTAGCTAGAAGTCGTGGTACTTATTTAAAATATAGCCATGAGCTAGGCAAACAATATTTTAATACGGATGATTATCCTAGTGCGGATGAGCTGAAAAAACTGAGGACACTTAGGCTAAGATTCACAGAGTTAGCAGAATCTGCACAAGAGTTTGAAACATGTATCAAGCGTGGATATCTAGATCTAGACTTGAATAAATGATCTTATGCAGTCGTTTACAAGATTGTAGTTAACTTAGGTTTTTTAGTGACTAGAACCAAAACCAAGCCTTCCTGATCTATTTTAAAATCAAACTGGCCAAGAAAGTTCATTCCGAGTAAACCATCATACTTAAAATTCGGAAGATCCATAAGCACCACCTCAAGTTGATCTAAATCTACTCCCGACATACCCACATTTTTAAGAGTCACAACTAAACCCTTAGTGTTGCCATTAGCAGTATTCATTTGAATACTTTGGGCATTTTCAAGCAAACCCGACATCTTATCTTCTAGCAGTGCTCTTTTTATAACAGTTTTGGATGCTCCCGTATCAAGCATTAACTCAACACTCCCTGCACCAGCAATATCTACATTCACAAGATAGTGCTCACCGACCATTTTTAATGGTACTTCTGTCTGGGGGCCAATTTGGTCATATAATTCAATAGCAGCTTGAAGCTCGTGTAACTGCCCTTCAAGCTCAATATCATTGACCACCCCCAAAAGACTCTGGGATGCTTCTTGGGTATTTCCAGATTGGAGCAACCAGTAACTTAAACGTAGATAATAAAATGTATGTTCCCCTTCAAACGAACTTAGTTGCCGGTATAAACTAACCAACCTGTCGTAGTCTGCGGCTTCTCCTAACTTAATATCCACTCTTTCAACAAGCTGATAAATTGCATTCAGCAATCGCCTTTCAGCTTGAGTATCCAGGCCATATCGTTTGTCATATAAAAAGGAAAATAGCAGTTCATAACGTTCTTGCTCAAACATTAACTCGGCTAGCAATAGAGCCTCGTCTAGGCGCTCACCGTCAAGATATGTGAATTGATCTAGGGCTTGATCGATATTTTTTTGATCTAGTGCGTGTTGAAATTTTGATGATGATAACGCGACAACATCAAATTGTTCTGTCTCTTGAACTGGTGAGGTTGATTGTTCTTTTAAGGTATTTAATCGTTGATATTGGCGAGCAAGGGAGTGTGATGTTGATGGTTCTGTCGCGAATGATCCGAGCCAAAATTGCTGACCAAGCCATCCAACAAAAAGCCCTAAAAAAAGAGCAATAAGGTAAGTAACTGGTTGTTTCACGCCAAAAGCCTTTTCAACCTACATTTCAATGAATTAATTAGCCTTTAAAATGCTCTTTCTGCCACTTTAGGTGCTTTGATAAAATCAGGCATAGGTGAGCTAGAATTTTCAAATGTTTGTTCAAGCAAATACGTCACTAAAGTACTTTCATTAAGCTTAAAACCGCCTGTTTGCTGGATGTCTTCAGCAATCAGATAAATATGGCCAAATACTTCAGACTTATCAAGCTCTGGCTCTTTAAATATCCATCCGCCGACTACGCGCTCCACGGGGCCTTCAAGCGAAGCCATTGGAATTTCTGGAGTTTCTTTTTGCCCTGTTGCCTGATCAATACTGTATAAGGTTGGTGAATAAAGTTTACCTTCATCAAGCTGATCATTATCTACCGCTGACTCATGAAGCCCTGTCAGAAGGTGCATTTTATAAGAAGCACTAGGATAATCGAATAAGCGAAGCCACTTCGCATCTTCTTCATCTGCTTCTACCGCTAAGCTACTTAAATTCGCATCAGAGCAGCTGAAATCATTTAATTGTTGTGCAGAGCAGAAAAAAGCTTTCGATTCATATTCTTTAAATTGATTAGTGCATGCTCCGTCGGCCAAATCTTTACCAGTACAGACACTTGATGGGCCTGTGTCTAAATCGCCTAGCTGGCAAGTAACCTTTTGTCCGTTTTTATAGCACTCATTATATTTAATCGCACTTTCTTGTAATGCTGTTAGAAAAAGGTTGTCATTAAGTATCCTTGGTTCCATGCCAAAAAGAGGTGCCTGCTTCTGCTTTCCTAAAAAAACATGCTCTCGTAAGAGCTTCGGCTGACTAAAATCAAGTTTAAAATTATAGGATATAAATATATCTTTTTGATCCATTCTAGCTGTTAGAAATAGTTGGTCATTTTTCAAAATATAAATACTCTGCCGTATATATTTTTCAGCATACTGCATATAGGCCATTAAGCTTGCGTCATTAGCGACTTTATTAAGTTCAGCAATATGGCGATAGTCTGATGGCGTACAACGTGTTCGACTAGACTGCGTCTGAAGCCACTCCTCTTCCGTTTCACAAAAGTCATTAACCTCAACAACTACCGAACAACCATACTGTTCTTCGCATGGCGTAAAAAACTGCCAAGTTTGTGCTTCAACATCATTAGCTTCTTCGCATGCTATATCATCGTCATCACATACTTTAAGATCAAACTGAGAAAATGGGGGAGTCTGTAAATATTGCTTATTATCAATACTTGTTGGATTTTGATAAACGATTCGAGTTGCTTTCGAAAGATCGCGAACAGGAGCATTAGCCTGATAAGGGACATGATACATTTTGGCATTATCAACGATAATTAAATCGTCATCATCAACTAATGAAAAAGCCGGGGAAGCATAAATAAAATTTGAAGAGCTTCTTGCTGCCAAGCTCACTACTTTATCTGTCAGAATTGTGGCTACGTCACTTTGTTTTTTAGATAGTAAGTCGGGGCCACTATCAACAACAAACACATCTAAGCCCAGTTGAATTAAATAAAACAAATTATCAAGTTCGCGAATATGGAATACGTACTTTGAGCTACTTAGCCCTTGTCCAAGATCAACACGATCAAATTCCTGCAATACTCTTGCTTGAGTCCAAATTAGATTTTGCTCTTTATCAAACAGAGATAAAGACTTTGACTCACTATCGTAGCCTAGATATGCGTATTCAACTATTTCTTTACCAGCATTATCTGGGTCTGGAACCCCTCCAAAAATAAGTTTTGATCTTGCTAAAGACTCGCTAACCAAGTTAATAATCGCGCTAACCCCACCCTCAGCAACACTTGACTCTAACTGGTGATCTAAAGGGAGCTCGTAATAACGCTTTTTGCTGTCTATATTACATGCATTCGTTGTTTCACCATCATCTGCGGTAACAATATAGACACGTTCAGCATGCAGCGTTGTGAGAATTCTTTCAGTAGTCACCACACTAGTCACCGGATCAACTTTCTCTATCTCAGCATCCATCACTTTATCTATGGGAAGAATGTCACACACTTGCGTGGTAAAGTGATTTAATAACCTTATTTCATCACTCGAATGGTTAACTAGGTAAACACTGTCATTTTTAACCAGAAGTGTGAATTCACTTTGTCCAACATTATCTTCCTCAGTGTTTAAAGAAACAGCTATATCACTGTCGGTACTAAAAACTTCTGTTGGTTCAGTTGAGTCTGAAGCGGTTTCTTGAGGCTCGTAACTAAATAAAGCTATCTCATCTTGATAACGACTAGACGTACCTAAATAAGGTTCAACTATATCTACAAATACTGGCAGCCCTGATGGTAAAGGCCCAAAAACAGTATCAACTTCTTCTTCAACCGTTTCTGAACCGCCACTGGTGCACCCAGAAATCAAGACGGCACTCGAAACGACAAGAACCAAGTGAACAAGCAACTTATTCATCACATCAATAACCTTATTTATTATGCTATTTCCCTAAAACATCCTAATATTTTGCCTAGGGATTATATCTGGGATAGTCTATGAAATAATCTATTAGCTTCTCGATTGGGAGCCTGTTCACATAATTCTATGATCAAATTTCGAAGTTTGAAGTTGATCATCATCCTGAGATACATACAACGCGATGGATATACCGAAACAGCCAATCAACAACGACCTAGGTCTTTCTCCCAAATTAGAGCAAGGCCTTAGTCAAAAAAGCATTATTACTGATATACGAGAACTGAAACTTGAAGTGGGGAAGGTATATTCTGCGACCGTTATTCAAGCAAAAAACTCAGCGCCAAGTAATACAGAACAAACACTAAAGCTACTTAATGAACAGACTCCAGTAGAGTCAAAAGCGAAAGCCATTTCCAGTAATGAATGGCTGATTTTAGTAAAAGGAAAAACCGTATTAATTAGCTCTGAAAAACATCTTGAAAGCGGTCAAAAGTTATTACTAAAACTTGAGCCTTCGACTTCAGGAGAAAAGCCTACTTTAATCGCCCAATTATTAAACACTAAAACTCCTGTTCAGACTCAAGTCCCTGCTCAATCTTTACTTCAAACAACGAATACATCTCAAGTAAGTCAGAGCCAACAACCCTCGCCTAACACGCAACTTGATAGCGCAAATATTAAAGTACTTTTACAAGCCTTAAATCTCACCTTAGACAAGCAACTACCTTTACAACAAAGCTTCCGGCAACTCACGACTATCCTAAACCAATCGACATCTACACCTTTATCGGCTGATCATATCAAAATAGTCGAAGCTATTAGAAACACCTTAATCGATAAACTCCCCAAACTGAATGAGATAAGCAATCTAAACAATCAAGCTAAAACTTCGCCGAATAGTGCGGTCAAACAAAGCATGTTAGATTCCGGGCTCTTTTTAGAAAAGAGCCTGCTTACACAACCAGAAAAGCTAATCGCGTTTAAAGAAAGACTTTCTTCTTTAGAAGCACTATTACCCCCTAATCGACTCACAACGAATCAACTACCACAGAAATTAGATGGCAACAAAACTGCGCCGATTAATACGACCAATACCGCAAATGCCGCAAATGCCGCAAATGCCGCAAATGCCGCAAATGTGACTAGTCTTACCCCACCCAATAGCCTGCAACAAAATTATGGCTCAGCTATTCAAAAAATACAGCAAACCATAGACCACCTATTGCAACTTGCATCAAACAACAAGACGTCGCCTTCGCCAAAAATGACAGAAACTCCCCCTTCTGCACAAAGCGACTTGAAAGCCAACTTGTTATCAACATCAAGCTTATTAACAAAACATCTTGCAGCAGAGTTATCCGATGCTCAATTGAAAAGTATTTTCCTGGGCGGCACATCAGAACAATACTCTGTCTCACCGTTTGCTTTTCCAATATTACCTTCAGCAAGCACATCGGCAGCCTCGAAAGCACTTTTTGATAAACAGGATTTCTCCACCGGCCAAATACTGAAACTGCTTGCAGGCATGATCCATAAGCTACAATTTAATCAATTGCATAGTTTGCTTCATTCAAATACTAACAATGACAACCCACTACAACAGACTTGGTTTTTTGAGCTGCCTGTTTTGAACACCAATCAAAGCATACAAACATTTAACTTCAGAATTGATAAAGAACCTCACGATTCAAAAGATGAAGAAAACACAGATGGAGAACAAAAATTTCAGTGGAAGTTACTACTGTCATTTGATTTAGATATGCTCGGGCCTGTTTACGTTCTCGTTAAACTATCCCAGAATTATATCTCTTCTGAGTTATGGGCAGATAAGGACTCAACCTACTCATTACTTCAAAAGGAATCTGCGCATTTTAAAGAGCAGCTTGAAAAAATAGGATTAAATGCAACTGACGTTCTTTGTAGAAAAGGTCAACCGAATCAAATTAAAACAAAACTAGACAGACATTTAGTGGATACAAAAGTATGAGCGCAAGCACTTCCGGTTCTGACAGCGCACCAAGTAAAGCCATCGCTTTAAAGTACGATGAAATAACGGCGCCTAAGCTAACAGCCAAAGGACAAGCCGATCTTGCAGAGCAAATCATTAATTTAGCCAAAGAACACAATATTCCTATCTATGAAAATAGTGAATTAGTGAACATATTGTCTAAACTTGAGTTGGGTGATGAAATTCCCGAGACACTTTATCGAGTCATTGCTGAAATAATTGCATTCGCCTATCACTTACAAGGTAAAGTGCCTAAGGGTTTTGAACCAATATAAAAATTTTGCTTTATCAACATACAATAACAACACTAAACTGACTAACATTATTCAGTGACACTAAAACCAAATTCAAACTACAAGCGACTTAGATCATGTCTCAAACAGACCACCAGCTTTTAATAGAAACCAAGCCTTATTTTTATGCTTGCATTAGCACAGGGCTTTTAGCGGCTTATAGCCTACTAATCGGCAATTTTATCCCTGCCTTTTTAGCGGCTAGCCTATGTATTTTGCTATCCATCAACTTATTGAAAAACAAAAACTCTAAAAAACTTGAAGACGGTTTTTCAACATTCAAATACTCTTCTTTAGCTTTGGGCCTTCTTGGGCTGATAGGGCTCGCATTAAATACTGAATACGCGAGTACTTGGCTATATTTCATACCCATGTTAATTTTCTTTTTTTATGATTTTAAGCCTGCACTTGCTCTTATTGCTGGGTTTTCAATATTAGTTACCATAGCATTGAATTTATTTGGAAATATATTCGAAAACATTCAAGCCGTTTTAAACTATTTTCTTTATCTCAGCATGGCTTTCAGCCTTGTTTATCTTAGAGAGTTAAGACGAAAACAGCTAAAACCCTTAAGAAGAACTGACAACCTGACCAAGGCAGCAACTAAAGAGCATCTCGATCACGATCTCACAAAAGAAATACAACGCAGCGAAAGAGAAGGCAGTGAGTTATCTGTAGTCGCTTTAGGTGTCGATAAAAATTGCTTATCTAAACTCACACCTAAAGAGCAAGATAGCGCCATCATTCTATTAGGAAAGTTACTGCATAATAATCTGCGCCTTTTTGATAGTTATTATCTTTGGGAAGCAAATGAATTCTTAATCATTCTTCCGCATACAAGCTCTTCACAAGCCATTAAAATTGCTAATGCCCTGAGAATAAAAATCCGAAAAGAGCTTCATTTAGAACAAGAAGAAATAACCGTTAGCGCAGGGCTATCTTGCTTAAATATCGATGATGATAGTCAATCAATTATTGATCGCGCATCTCAAGCACTCAAAGAAACTCAAGCCACCAGCCAAAACAGAACGCTCGCATTCAGGGATTCAAAAGCTTCCAGGGCACGTGATGATATTGGATCAACACAAGTCGATGGAGAAAATCATGCTAGCTGAAAACCAACTTCAAACTCGCCTAATCAGCTTACTTTTTCTTCTTAGCGCCATCACACTATCGATACTAGGGGTGCAAAACTTCCGCTACGGTCTTTATGATCTAGTTTACCTTGCTTGGTTTATTGCCAGCCTGTATTTGGGTGTCAGCGTATATGCTCGCTTTGCACCAGAATCAAAATACTTAAAACAAATTACCTTAGCGGTCAGCATTACGGCTATTTTTTGTTTTTTCATACTCAGCTTTGAACATCCTGATGAGATCAAACATTGGGTCTTCCCCCTCAGCTTACTTGCTTACATTGCCTTATCGCACAGAATAGCTAGCTTGATCAACTTGAGCATTCTGTGCCTCTTTTCTATGTCTCTCTTAATAAATACTAGCTTCTATGGCGCACTTGTATTTTCCAGTGCTTATTTGATATTTATGGCACTAGCAAGCACCTACTCACAGCTACACCAAAAACGTAATAGAACACTGGTTGAATTAGAAATACACGACCCACTTACGCATGCGTATAACCTTCGACACTTAGAAGATACCTTAAAGAAAGAAGTATGTAGGTCTGACAGGACCGGCAAATCCCTTTCTTTAATTAGCTTGGAGATTGATTATTTTACTCAACTTAAGAATTCACATGGCACACCAACAACACAGTCATTATTGCTGAGCTTTTCAGAGACACTAAAAGCAATGATTCGAGCTGGAGACAGCGATTACTTTGATGGCAAGCAAACTGCGTACTTAATGCTGCCATGCACCCCATCTGAAGGTGTACTAGTCATAGCAGAACGAATAAGACGTACGATAGAGGAAAGCCATTGGCCTGAGGTAGATAGCATTTCTGTCAGTTTAGGCTGCACGACTTATTGCCCTAAAGAACGAGAAGCAGACCAAGATAGCTCAGCTAATAAGTTGATTGCAGAAAGCCACCTCGCCTTAACCGAGGCAAAAAAGAATGGTCATAATAGAGTCTGTTTTCATAACACCAGGCACTAAAAAGGTTCTGATAAATACTAAGCAGCCAATTAAATACATTTAAACTGCTTATTCTCTTGTTTTTAAACCCATTTTCTTTTAAAACCCACTCTCTTTTGTGCGTTTTATTGGATTGATATGAATGAAGCTGATTTTCAACCCCTGCTAGAGTGGCTCAAACTTAATCCTAATTGGCTACTCTTCAGCATATTTTTTGTATCCTTTATAGAATCTCTTGCGCTTGCAGGCATTATCGTCCCCGGCGTGCTGATACTTTTTCTGATGGCTTCTGTTGCCGGACACCTTGATTATGCAATAAGCTCATTGTTAATCGCTGGTTTCTTAGGCGCTATTTTAGGGGATGGAGTCAGTTTTTATTTAGGCCGACACTTCAAAGACAGCATCCCCAATATATGGCCGTTTTCTCGATACCCTAAGACCCTATCTATGGGAGAAAGCTTCTTTCATAAGCATGGTGGGAAAAGTGTGATGTTGGGGCGATTTATTGGCCCTATCCGCCCTGTACTACCTTTAATTGCTGGCATGCTCGGCATGTCTCAAATACGTTTTGCCACATTCAATAGTGCATCCGCTGTTATCTGGGCGCCGTTTTATTTACTTCCTGGCTACTTCGCAGGAAAAGCGACTAGCTGGCAACTACCTTCCGACTTACTCACAATCAGCCTTATTTTCATCGCAATTTTAACTGTATTTGCACTGGGCTTTCGTTTTTTAAGTCTGCGCCTACAGGTCGATACACCACTTTACGATGCCCTGCTACTTAAACGTCAATCGAATCTACCCTTACAAAAAATTCAACAGCATTATCAGCATTTCAGAAAACGCTACCCGCGCTTTGAATTTCCACTAGCATCGATCACATTACTGCTTATCAACCTGTGTATTTTTTTGCTCTGGAGTTATCTAAGCATTAACACGGATATACTCTTTTCGTTAAACCAAACAGGCATTGAACTGGCACAAACTCTTCGCTCAGAAATGGGTAATATCAGCCAAGGAATTACCCAGCTAGCTGTGCATTTAACTTTGTTAGGTGATGAAGCCTTTTTATATCTGTCTTTCACTTTGTTAATCATACTCATGATTACAAGAAAGCATTATTTTGCGGTTATTCACCTTGTTACAGCGGGTTTGCTTACAGCACTCATCACCCACTCACTAAAGCAATATTTCGGCATCATCAGACCAGACATCACACTCAATGCACCCGTATCTTTCGCATATCCAAGCGGCCATAGTAGTGGTGCCACAGTTTTTTACGCATTAATCGCCAGTTTCATTGCTCAAGAAATGGAGAAAAAGGACCGTTGGAAATGTTATTTGAACTTTGCATTACCCATTCTATTCATTGCTTTAAGTAGAGTCGTTCTAGGCGTGCACTGGCTAACAGACGTTGTTGGAGGAATAAGCTTGGGGCTAATTATTTCAAGTGTAACAAGGATTAGTTATAGCTACTTTTACATCAAAGACGCTAAGAAAGCGCCGACTATTTCGACAGATAAAAAGTATATTTTAATTACTCTGATCGCTTGGGCGGTTTCTGTGATTGCTTATCAATGGTGGCTGTTAGATAGCACTCTAAATGCAATGTCTTTAAAACCATAAAAGAATATACATGCACGTTATTCAACCAAATCTGAAAGCTGGTCAGCAATTTTAGACAAGCGTAACTCAGGGTTTCCCATTT
>CAXBKC010000102.1:0-10026 GCA_963975615.1 uncultured Oleiphilus sp. | reverse complement strand
TTCTTAAAGGTCTACCGAAAAATTAAAGTCTTCAATATCTTCCCTTCATAAAATTGTATTCGCCTTCAGCTATGGTAGAATCCGCGACTTTCCAGTCGTTCTTCTTTTATATTTCTTTACGCTTACTAGCCATTATTTTAACTTTACGAGGGTATATTCTAAATGGATGCAGTCTATGCGGTATGGTTAGGTATCATTCAAGGCATTACAGAGTTTCTCCCTATATCAAGCTCTGGTCACCTAGTATTAATGCCCTTATTTACTGGTGAAGATGATCAAGGCGTCGCTTTTGACTTAGCCGTTCATATAGGCACCTTATTAGCGGTTGTTTTGTACTTCCGCCAGGATGTGAGCAACTTATTAAAAGATGGTGTTTCATCTATTATTAAACGCCAGCATGTTGGCCAAAGCCGCTTAGCGTGGGCAGTTGTTTTTGGTACGGTACCTGCCGGTTTGGCAGGGCTAGCCTTGCTAAACATCATCGACACCCATTTACGCTCAGCTGAAATAATTATGCTGACCACCATTATCTTCGGTGTAATTTTAGGCTTTGCTGATTTCACAGCGAAACAAACACGGACTATTAATGACATTAGAGCTAAAGACGTTCTCGTAATCGGCCTATGCCAAGCGCTAGCGTTAGTTCCTGGCACGTCTCGCTCTGGAGCAACGATTACAGCAGGCTTACTCCTTGGTTTAACTCGCGAAGCAGCCTCTCGTTTTTCTTTTTTATTAGCCATCCCAATTACCTTTTTAGCCGCTTCGGTAAAAATTCTTGAAGTCGCAACAGATGAACAAGCAATTATCGACTGGACCGCCTTTATGATTGGCGGTTTAACCTCATTTATTACTGCCATGCTCGCTATTCACTTCTTCCTTAAATGGTTAAACCTTTTCGGAATGTGGCCCTACGTTATCTACCGCATGATCTTGGCTGCTCTTATTTACTTTCTTATTTTGCATTAAAAAGGCGTTTTTATGTTACTCCCAGCACTTGCCATTCTAGGTGGATTTATTTTATTAGTTTGGAGCGCAGACCGTTTTGTTGATGGCGCAGCAGCCACAGCAAAACATATGGGTTTACCTTCACTATTGATAGGTATGGTCATTGTCGGCTTTGGTACTTCTGCACCTGAAATGGTGGTCTCTGCCATGGCAGCGATGGATGGCAATCCAGCTCTCGCATTGGGCAATGGATTAGGCTCCAACATCGTTAATATCAGTTTAGTGTTGGGCATAACGGCGCTTATTGTGCCCATGACAGTGCATTCTAAAATCGTTCAAAAAGAAATTCCCCTGCTAATAGCCATCAGTTTATTAACCGGTTTCTTTTTATGGGATTTATCCCTGACTTTCACAGAATCCCTTATCTTGTTGGCCGGATTTTTTGTCATTGTCGGCTGGTCTATTTACGCAGCCCTAAACAATAAAGGCGATACTCTTGAAGGTGCTTTTGAAGAAGAACTGTCTCATGCCATGACTCTAGGAAAAGCAATCTTTTGGTTAATACTAGGCTTAGCGGTCTTAGTTGGTAGTTCTCGTATTTTAGTTTGGGGCTCTGTTGAAATAGCACAACAACTCGGCGTCAGTGACTTAATTATCGGTTTAACCATTGTTGCTCTAGGAACCTCGTTACCTGAACTGGCTGCCACTATCGTTGCTGCTAAAAAAGGTGAACATGATATTGCGATTGGTAACATCATTGGTTCAAACATGTTTAACCTGCTTGCTGTAATCGGTATTGCCGGAACCATTAACCCGATGTTTGATCTGGCACCAGAAGTACTATGGCGTGATTGGACAGTCATGCTTGGCTTAATCGTTGCTCTGCTGTTAATGGCCTATGGTTTTGGCCGAGGCCATAAAATTAATCGTATCGAAGGTGGCATCTTTTTGAGCGTTTATGTCGCTTATAACGCTTACCTTATTCAATCAATTGTTGGTGCTTAAACATGCGTTTAGTTGTTTTACTTTCTTTGTTATCGATAGCATTACTTACCGCCTGCTCTAAAGCACCTGAAATCGTTAAGTTAAGCGGCTCAGCTCAGGGTACAACTTGGCATGTTAGCTACTGGGATGAGCAGAGTTTTGATGCCGAGGAAATTCAATCTGCTCTAGATGCTGAGTTATTACGAATCGATAGCGTTTTATCTAACTATCGAGATGACTCTGTCATTAGCAAGGTAAATAATAACCCTTCAACAAAAGCCATCAACGCTGATGCAGAACTTATCTATCTTGTTGAAGAAGCACGTAAAGTACATGCCGCAAGCCAGGGGTGTTATGACCTTACCATTAGACCTTTATTCGACCTATGGGGCTTTTCAACTAAGGCTTTGCACATTCCTAGTCAGGCTGAACTAAGCGAAGTTATGTACTCTATCGGCATGGAAAAAATTCAGACTCATGAAAGCTATATCCAAAAACAGCTTCCCAAAGTAGATATTGATGTTTCATCAATTGGCCAAGGTTATAGCGTCGCTAAACTGGCGGAGTTATTAGATAAAAAAGGCATTAATAATTACTTGGCAGAAATTGGTGGCGAATTACAAACGCACGGCCAAAAACCAGACAACCATCCTTGGAGAGTCGCCATTGAACGCCCCTTACCCGAAGCTCAAGGCTTTCAGAAAGTAATTACCATAGCCACACAAGATCCTACCGCGATCATGACTTCTGGTACCTACAGGCATTATTACGCTGATTCCGGAAAACGCTATAGCCATATTCTTGATGCTAGAACAGGCTCACCTGTCACCCATTCCACCGTTTCTGTTACGGTCATTCATGAAAGCCCGACTATCGCAGATGCATGGTCTACTGCGTTACTTTGTATGGGCACAGAAGAAGGCTTAAAAATAGCGAATGAAAACGCCCTATCAGTATTATTTATTGATCAAACAAAGCTAGGCATGGAAGAAACAAGTTCCGACTTATTCAGAAATATGAAAGGCATTACGGTTGAATAATAGACTTGATTTTAAACAAGCCTATTATGCTCTAAAAGCTTATTTAATGCCTTTTAATAAAGCCTTCAATTTCATACCACTTAAGATTAGCGCCAAGAAATAAAGACCAACCCCCGAGAACACAAGCAAAGCTAATTGACCAGAACGCTCCCAAACCGTCATATCGAACCACTCGGGTGTTGTTGGGTTCAGGTAGTAAACCAAACCAATCATCAAGCCGTTTGCCAACAAGATTCTTAAGGTAAATAAGCCCCAACCTGCACTTCGCATATATACATCACGCTTTATTAAGCCAGATAGCAGCCAAAGTGCGTTCATCCAAGATGAAATAGCGGTCGCAAGTGCCAAGCCTGTATGCTGAAGCGGCCAGATCAAAATGAGATTAAGCACCATATTAGCGGTCATTGCCCAGATCCCAATTTTCACAGGAGTTTTCATATCTTGTCGAGAAAAATACCCTGGCGCCAAGACTTTTATCAACATAAAGGCTAATAAGCCTAAGGCATAAGCGCGTAAACTCATGGCAGACATAAAGACATCTTTCTGAGTCAGCTCACCATAATAAAATAATGCAGTCACCAGTGGTTCAGCTAATAAGATTAAAGCTAAAGCAGCCGGAACTCCCATCAAAATAACGATACGCAAAGCCCAATCTATCGTATTTGAAAATTCCTGTTTGGATTTACTGGCATGCTGCCTAGAGAGACTGGGCAATATAACGGTTGCGATAGCAATACCAAAAATCCCCAAAGGAAGCTCGGCTAAGCGATCAGAATAATAAAGCCATGAAACAGAACCGGTTTGAAGAAATGAAGCCAATATTGTATCGAGTAATAAATTAATTTGGCTCACAGATACACCAAAAAGTGCGGGTACCATCAAGATAAAAATACGCTTCACGCCTTCATGCTTATAATCAAATCTAGGTCTTGGCAATAGCCCCATCTTAAGCAGAAAAGGAAACTGGAAAAAAAGCTGAACTACTCCAGCAATAAAAACACCCCAAGCTAAACCAATTATGGGAGTTTCAAAATAGGGTGTCAGCCAAATAGCCGAAGAGATTAAAACAAGGTTTAATAAGACTGGCGTAAATGCAGGAATAGCAAAGTAGCCGTAACTATTTAAAATAGCGCCCGCAAATGCGGTGAGTGAAATCAAAAAGAGATAAGGAAAAGTGATACGCAACATCTCTGTTGCTAGCCCATATTTTTCTGGATCTTCTAAAAAACCCGGAGCGAAAAGAGCCGTTAACCAAGGCGCTCCCATTATGGATAAAAAAGTAATGGCAAATAGAATCCCGCCTAAAACACCTGCTACGGAGTTAGCTAACCGCCTGACTTCTTTTTCAGTTTTTTGACTTCTATATTCAGAAAGTACGGGGATAAATGCTTGAGAGAACGCACCTTCTGCGAATAAACGCCGAAAGAAATTTGGTATTTTGAAAGCGACAAAAAAAGCATCTGCACTTGCTGAAGCACCAAAATATTGGGCAACAATCATATCTCGAATCAAACCGAAAACCCGAGACAACATGGTCATTATGCCGACAAGACCACTAGATCTTAATAAGCTACGTGACTGTTTCGCTTTAATTTGTGGTTTTAAAGGAGTCTCTTTTTGAGCTTGCTCAGCCTTGTTATTTGGTTGTTCAGGTGATTGAGACAAGGCTTTTATTCCTTAATATGATCAATGAAATTTATCGCAGTATACCAAGAACCAAAAGACTCTCATAAACTATTCTCTAGCAGCTTAGCTGTTTTACATAAACTTGCTTTAGCTTTCTTTAGAGCAAAAAAAACAGAGCTTAGGCTCTGTTTTTTTAACAACTTAAACCTACAGTGAATCTATCGCTTTATTCAAAGTCTCACTTGGTCTCATTGCTTTGCTTACTTTTTCAACATCTGGATGATAGTAACCACCGATATCAACATGATGCCCTTGAGTGGTACCCAGTTCATCAATAATCTTATCTTCGTTTTCAGCCAAATATTTAGCCAACGAGGTAAACCTTTCTTTTAATTCAAGATCATCATTCTGAGCAGCTAGTGCCTGAGCCCAATAAAGTGCTAAGTAGAAATGGCTACCGCGGTTATCAAGTTCACCTGACTTACGAGAAGGCGACTTATCATTCTCTAAGAAGAGAGTTGTTGCCTGATCTAAGGTCACTGCTAAGATTTTCGCTTTTTCATTATTGGTTTTTTTGCCGAGGTCTTCTAAAGAAACCGCAATCGCCAAAAACTCACCTAATGAATCCCAGCGAAGGTGATTCTCTTCAACAAACTGCTGAACGTGCTTCGGCGCTGAACCACCCGCACCCGTTTCAAATAAACCGCCACCAGCCATTAATGGCACGATAGACAGCATTTTAGCACTGGTACCTAGCTCTAAAATTGGAAATAGATCCGTTAGATAGTCACGCAATACGTTTCCGGTAACAGAGATCGTGTCACGGCCTCTAATTAAGCGCTCCATGGTATAACGGATTGCCTGATCAGGAGACATAATCTGAATTTTTAGCCCATCAGTATCATAATCTTGTAAGTAGGTTTCGACCTTCTTAATCATTTGAGCATCATGTGCACGTTCAGGATCTAGCCAAAAAATAGCTGGCATACCAGTATCACGAGCTCGCTCTACGGCTAACTTCACCCAATCTTGAATGGGTGCGTCTTTAGTCTGACACATGCGCCAGATATCACCGTTCTCAACACGGTGCTCCAACAACACTTTACCTTCATCATCGATAACACGTACAAAGCCATCTGCTTCAAGCTCGAAGGTTTTATCGTGAGAACCATACTCTTCTGCTTTTTGCGCCATTAAGCCAACGTTAGGCACAGTCCCCATTGTTGTAGGGTCAAATGCATCATGATGCTTACAGAAGTTAATCACTTCTTGATAAATCGTGGCATAGGTTCTTTCTGGGATAACCGCTTTGGTATCTTTTAATTTACCATCCATGCCCCACATTTTTCCGCCTACACGAATCATCGCAGGCATAGATGCATCAACAATAACATCACTAGGGACGTGAAGGTTGGTAATACCCTTTTCAGAATCAACCATCGCCATTTCAGGACGATGCTCGTAACATGCACGAATATCAGACTCTATTTCTGCTCGTTGAGAGTAAGGTAAGCCTTCAATATTTTGATAGACATTACTTAAGCCGTTATCCGGATTCACACCCAATTCTTCAAACTTTGCTGCATGCTTTTCAAAAAGATCTTTGAAATAAACCGTCACTGCATGACCAAAAACAATTGGATGAGACACTTTCATCATGGTTGCTTTTACATGTAGAGAAAATAATAGATTGGCATTTCTAGCCCCTTCCATTTCTTCTTCAAAGAATTGACGTAGCGCTTTAACGCTCATAAACATGCCATCAATCACTTCTTTTTCAAGAACAGGTGTTTTAGCTTTTAAAACAG
This sequence comes from uncultured Oleiphilus sp., assembly GCA_963975615.1. Classification (GTDB taxonomy): domain Bacteria; phylum Pseudomonadota; class Gammaproteobacteria; order Pseudomonadales; family Oleiphilaceae; genus PZPK01. The sequence continues at coordinate 3,623 of CAXBKC010000102.1, read as the reverse complement.
TGACCTTGCCATTATCTTCATGTAATTCAATTTTTACATTGCCTGTTTTTTCAATAACAGTAGACTTTTCAGAATCATAAAAGTCTCCACCACGCATGTGCGCAACATGTGTGCGAGATGCCTGACTCCACTTACCCATTGAATGCGGGTGCTTACGCGCATACGCTTTAACAGCTGCTGGAGCACGACGATCAGAGTTACCTTCCCTCAAAACTGGGTTTACCGCACTACCTAAAACTTTGGTATAACGGCTCTTAATTTTTTCCTGCTCAGCATCTTTCGGTTCATCCGGATAATTCGGAATTTTATAGCCTTGTGCTTGTAGTTCAGCGATCGCCGTTTTTAACTGAGGTATAGACGCACTAACGTTTGGTAACTTTATGATGTTCGCTTCAGGCTGAAGCGTTAACTCAGCCAATTCGGCCAAAGCATCAGTAACTTTTTGATCTTCTGTAAGGTTTTCAGGAAAACTGGCTAATATGCGTGCTGCCAGAGAGATATCACTTGATTCAACTGAAATACCTGCCGCAGAAGAAAATGCGTTTAGAATAGGAAGCAGAGAATAAGTCGCTAGAGCGGGTGCTTCGTCGGTCTTTGTATATATTATTTTAGAAATTTCTGTAGTCATTATTTCCCAAAAGGAAGATTGAACTCTCTCGTCAGTAAGACGACTCGTGATCACTTACCTGAGCGTTCACCATATATCGCATCTATTTTAGCTAAAAAATATAAAAATTGCCTGCTTACTTTGGGTAAAACCTTATTAAGTAAGCATAATAAGAAGCATACGAAACTTAAAGAGCAATTTTCATTTAGATAATAAGTTATTTATAACACCTGAAGCTCTACTCAAAAGCACCTTGCTTAATCATGTTTTTAAACAAGGAGACAATAGTGGTTTCTAAAGCACGGGATTCATCTTCAATAGTAACTATGCGCTGATAATTATCAATTTCATTCGCACCCGCAATCACGTCAATTCGCCCCTCATTTGATTCAAATAACGATAAAGGACTCAATTCGTCACTTAATTCCCCATAGACTTCAGGTCGATAAAATAACTCTGCGTTCACTTGAATACAATAGCCATTTGTAGCTGGCAGAATACCAAAAGTAATAACTGACAAAGTAAAACTTAAACCTTTATTAAAAGATGAGAGCCCTTGAAGGCACTCTCCGCCGTCGGGTTTCACATCCAAAACAGTCAATCGGTATTCAGCTTCGTCTTCATTCGCTATTTGAAAGCCAAAGCGCTTGGCTATATTTTCAAACATTTCCTGAACTTGACCAACATTATGATGTAATTTATATAAACGTTCGTTAGCCTGAGATGCAAGTATTACCCCACGGCTATTTATATTGAGTTTTACTGTATTTAATTTTTCTGAATCGATTTTTTTAATTAAAGCTGCTGATTCATACTGAGTTGAAGAGCAAGCAATTAGTAAAACAGCAAAAAAGAAGATAACAATTATTTTCACACTAGAATCCTAAAAAATGCCGACAATAAAGCCGAACGGCTTATAAATACATATCACTGAGTTTAGCATAAGGACCTGTAAAATTGAGGACTCACGTCATATTCAAATAGCACTAATAAGAACGCTATATGTTATTGCGACATTAGCGTGTTTAATTTTTAGCCTTTCTAAACCCTAAGAACATTACCAAAAACTGCAAGAGTACGAAAGGTAAGGCTAAAAGCACCAAAGCCGTCCACCCCAAACTATAAATAACAACCCCGCTTGAAAGAGAAGCAAATGCCTGACTCCCAAAAACAAAGAAATCGTGAAACCCTTGGGCTTTAAAGCGCTCTTGGTCGGTATAACTTGTTGCTAATAGTAGCGTGCCCGACACAAATAAGAAGTTCCATCCTAAACCCAACAAAACCAAACCGCCCCAATAATGCATAACACTCGAACCAGATATAGTTAGTCCAATGCAGATACTGTATAGAAGCAAACCTGTAAACATCAGTGACTTCAATCCAAACTTATTGGCTAAATAGCCGCTAAATAGTGAGGGAAGAAACATTGCAAGAATATGACTCTGAATAACCCATTTCGTATCTTCTAGATTGTGACCTTCCATAATATGCATACTGACTGGTGTGGCAGTCATGATATAACTCATCACCGCATAACCGATGGTAGATGACATAACCGCGACCCAAAACAACTTACTTTTCATTAATCCTGAGAGCGTTCTGGCTTGCTCAATAGAAGAGCCTGTACCTAAAGGCTTTGCTTGATAAAAGCTTAGAAAAAATGCGCCGATTAACGACGTTATCGCCAATAAGCAGAAAGAACCGACATATTCCTGACTAAAAAAATCCTTACCTAATGTTGCTAATTCCGGCCCTAATACGGCAGCGATAAGACCGCCCAACAAGACGAATGAAGCCGCTTGCGCCATTTTATCAGCGGTTACACTTTCCATTGCAGCAAATCGATACTGCTGAAGTACAGCCAATGAGGAGCCCAAGCAAGCAACTGAAAAAGTAAAACCCCAGAAGCTTTTATAGTAAATAGATAGGGCCGCCAAGATAGCAGCGAAGGAGCTAAAAACAGCTGAAAATACAAAGATTGTTTTACGACCATGCTTAGACATTAATTTTGATACAGGCATAACAGCCAAGGCTGTTCCTATGACGATTGCTGCTACGGGTAAAGTGGACAAGGTCTCACTAGGCGCAAGCTCGGTACCAATCAAACCACCCACAAAAACGACCATCGGCGCTATACATAAGCCGAATGCACCAGCAAGCATCAACAACCACACATTTTTATTTAATCGCATAAGTTTTATCCTTCATGCCACATTTTTCATATGGATAACTCTCGGTAAAATATGTGGAATAACAAAGAAAAGCGAGTCATTCGCTTAAAAAACAAAGCTTATTTTGCCTTGTCTAAAACGGACTGGTTATAATGCTGCCACATTTTTAGTCAATCAAAAGGTTTTATTATGCATCGTTATCACGTTTATGGATTAGGCGCAGCACTTGTGGATACAGAAATTGAAGTTAGCGATGACTTTTTAATACAAGCCAATATTGAAAAAGGCTTAATGACTTTAGTCGATGAAGCACGCCAATCAGAACTTTTAAACTTGATGGAAAGCCATTTAGTCGGTAGCAAGCTTTCAAGTGGTGGCTCAGCCTGTAACTCTATAATTGCAGCCAGTTATTTCGGGGCTAAGACGTTTTATTCTTGCAAAGTTGCGGACGATGACAATGGTCGTTTTTTCCAAGATGACACTAAAGCCGCTGGTGTAGCGACGCCAAATGGTGAACTTCCTACCGGCACAACCGGTAAATGCTTGGTGATGATTACACCCGATGCTGAACGGACTATGAATACTTTTTTAGGTATAAGCGAAACTCTAAGCCAAAACGAGCTAGATGCAGACGCCATTGCTAACTCAGAATATGTGTATTTAGAAGGTTATTTAGTGACCTCTCCTAGCGGTAAAGCTTCCGCCATTAAAGCGCGCGAGATTGCTGAGCAAAACAATGTAAAAACAGCCTTATCTCTTTCCGACCCGGGCATGGTTCAATTTTTTAAAGATGGCCTGAGAGAAATGATTGGCCAGCAAGTTGATTTAATTTTCTGCAATAAAGA
>CAXBKC010000101.1:0-10043 GCA_963975615.1 uncultured Oleiphilus sp. | reverse complement strand
TAAAGAATTATCTGTATAGCATAAGGGCAGTAAATCGTGACTTCGTTCTTGTTTGAAATTTGACCAAGAAAGATGGTCTGAAATCAATCGAGGATTGTGCTTGTCTGCAAGCCTTTTTAAGGACGTGAGGTACCTGACATTGACACTTTCAGGTGAACCAATAGACATGCCGACACAATGGAACGTAAGAGGATAGCGTTCAGCCAAGGCGCTTAAATGCGCAGCAAATAAACCACCGACATCAAGATAGTTATCCGCCAATATTTCTAACCAAGGAACAGATTGACTGAGGGGATTTTGTTCATCAAGCAATGAGGATAAATGAGGTGAGCGAAGACCAATGCCCACTCCACTTAAACCCATCCCTTCATTAAGAGATGGTAACATGTTTTATTTCGCAGGCTTTGTAGCTGCAATAATACCGCCTGTGATTTTCTCACACACACCTTCAGGCACATACACCCACTCAGTTGATGCATTATCTTGTTTCGCTTGGCGTGCACAACCATGCTTACCATCTAGGGCTCCACAATCATTCATACCTTTTTTCGCGATACCTGCGCATTTTTCCCAGTTTTTAGGTTGGTCAGGAACAGCTTGTGCTTGTGCAGATACCAGACCTAATGTTAGAACGCCTGCTGCAATGAGTGATACTTGAGCTTTATTTTTCATAATGTGTCTCTTAGTAAAATTGGTGAATACGTAGAGTTTTGAATAACTCATTACTTATGACGAACGAAAGCTCTAATTGATTGCATGAATTTACAAGTTTTTATATTAAAATATGCCAAATCCAATATTTCAAAAAGAGTCTTTGATTCTTCCTGTAAATAACTTTGTTTGAAAAAAAGATGGCCCTAGCAAACATGGACCTAGGACCATCTGGTAAAGCTTATAGTTAGCTGGGGTAATTTTCACTTAGCGTAGAACGCTTGTTAATAACTGCATCATATTCATCGGGTAACAGAAGCGTGCTTTTTGTACTATCTTCATGTTCGTCTTTTAGGTTCAAAGGTAAATTCTCTCCCAGTTTCGTGCGTTTATTTATATGCCCTTCAAATGAATTATTATCTTTAAAATTTACTGTTTTTGAGGCAAATCTCTTCTCTATCTGGGCTTCAGCAACGGTACCTAATGCAAATGCATTTGAAGTGATAAAAGATAAGATTACAACGGTAATAATAGTAATTATATTCATGACAGTCTCTCACATTAATTTATGAATTCTTTTTAAATTTAGAAAATCTTTATAGGTGAATTCTTTTATTGAGCGAGGAGGGCGTTTTGGAACTTCAAGTAAAATAGAATCAAAGCTAATGATGAAATATTCTTTCTGTTTTTGTGGGAAAAGATTGGGGGAGTAACCTAAAGCTTGAAAAATGGCTATAAATGCTGATGAAAGACATGAAGAGTCTTTAGTCTCATCACAATTCTGGTGTGTATTAGACGCTACCGATATAACACTTTTAATAAGAATCGTTGATGACTTTAAGGGGTAATCAAAAGACTTAGCAACTACACCTAAGCTTGAAACGCAAAGAATGATAGTAATCAAAATCTGAATGAGTATGTTTTTGTTATTCAGCATATTAAAATATTTCTATTTAAGAAGTATATTATTAAGACGGTTAAGACGCGTTTATGATTGCATCTGTAACTAATTTTTTTATATGGTTACTTGTTCTACATTGGGAATAAGTTTTGAAATATAACTTTCGCGCTCGATTAAGAATTGTATCAAAAGGCTTGAGTAGTCTTTTGCAACTGCATTCTGAACAGACTTCCTTTGGCATAAAGCATTACGCCATAACTGACACCGAGGTAAGTTAGTAAAAGTTTTCAAATCACTGAAACTGTCAAATACATCAAAATATCGAAATATTGGTGCGTATGTGGCATCAATTATGTGAAATTTCTCACCTGAGAAAAAAGGAGTGCCATAGATTACCTTTTCAATATGTTGAAAGCTCTTTTGTATTTGAATATGAATTTTTTGAAATTGTTCTATATCATCCGCATTGTATAGCCTTGCTATGTTGTTGAGTATTTCTGAACCAAACGCAATCCATGATCGATGATGTGCTTTCTCTAGATAATCCTTTGGGTGCAGCGAATTTGGTGTCACTTCATCCAGGTATTCACAAATAACGGCAGATTCAAATATAGAGTGGCTATTATTAACTAACAGAAGCGGGACCTTTCCCATCGGAGACGCTTGTTTAAACCAAGCTGGCTTATTTTGAAGATCAATATCACTTCTAGTGTAGTCGATACTCTTTTCTTCTAGAGTGATAACAGAGCGCTGCACGTATGGACACAAGGTGTGGCTAATCAGGTGGTAACTTTGTTGTTTCATAGTATAGAACTCCTATGAGCCGCCACGTAATTCTTTGATGGGAAGTATGCGCTAATTGCGTACTTACCGTCGCCCATACCCAGTTGTGCAATCGCCATGATGGCAAGTAGCATGGGGTATTCCCATCCTCCTCCAGTGTTACTAAAAAGCCATCCATTGGGAAAGTGCACCCAAGTAGCTCCGAGTAGAATAGGTATAATAAAGACAGAAAATAATCTAGTTTTAAAACCAATTAAAAGCGCTATACCAACAACACCTTCAGTGAAAAACACTATGTAGGCAAGACTCTCCGGCAACCCTATCGATGCAAAGAACTCTGCAGTGCCAGGCAAGGTATAAACGACCATTTTCAGATAAAGACTATGAGATATGAGCACGATAGCCAGTGCAACTCTTAAGATAAATGCACTGGTTTCAGGGTTAAATATGCTGTTCATTGTGGTTATCTCCTTTGCGATAAGTGTCAGTACATTATGTTATTTGCATTAATGGTGGTAAATTAGTCAAACTAACAAACAAATATTGCAGAATTGCAAAGCTAAGGCATTGGTATGGATTGGAACTCATTAAAAGTATTTATTGCGATTGCTCGACGTGGGACTTTGTCTGCTGCTGCTAATGAGCTTGGTGTTAACCATTCAACAATTTTTAGGCGTTTGAACGCATTTGAAGAAGAAATAGGCACTCAGTTGTTTGAGCGCATAAGTAATCGCTACGAACTTACAACATTAGGGCATGAGTTACTTAATCTGGCTCAAACTATTGAGAATTCTTTTGATGGCATTAATCGCCACATTGTCGGTAAAGATATTCAACCCAAAGGTATCGTAAAGATCACAGCACCAAATAACATTGCATATCGTTATTTACCACGCTATATAACTGAATTTAATGCCCTTTACCCCGAGATAGTTATCGAGTTACTGGTTAGTAACCAAGAATTTAATATGTCTAATCGCCAAGCTGATATTGCGGTACGGGCAACACATTCACCACCAGAGCATTTGATAGGACGACAAGTAAGTACCCTCAATTGGAGTGTGTTTGGAAGCAAGAAATATGAAGAGGCGTTTGGTTTTCCACGAGACCTCAATGAGTTAGCTAATCATTCTTTAATTGGAGCGGCAGGAGTAATGTGTCATCTGCCAGCATTCATTTGGTTAGATAAACACTTCTCACATAAAATTATTACGCGCTGTGATAATTTGACTGCTATGTCATATTTTGTAGAATCAGGTCAAGGCTTGGCTTTTTTACCTGAAGATCAACTGAGACCAGAAATCATAAAACTATTTGGAGTCAAGGATAGTAAGCCCAGTCAATTATGGCTGCTAACGCACCCTGATTTACGCAATGTAGAAAGGGTAAAACTCCTAATGCAGTATTTGACGCAGGCTTTTTCAAAAGAGTGGGCTGTTTAAGCGAAGGTGACCATCAAAATAAATATAATAAGGATGCTGTTACGGAAACATTATTTTTGCACTCAACTAAATGTCTGTAGGGCACGATAATATGAAGTATCTGTTTATACCATTGAGTAATCACAAAACATAATGTTCCATTTATTCATCTAATCGATGAATAGTATCTAATTGGTACTTACACAGATCCAATAAGAATAAATGAGACAAAACCAATAAATCAAAAGCGATTCTTTTCCTGATTTTATTTTAAAAGGTTGTGCGTGCAACTTTAACTTGCTAGTCTTAATATAATAGTTGCGCAGACAACTTATTTTATTGATGTTTTATTAGGTCATGGTCTGATGTTTGAACGCTGTCTTTATTTCAACTCAAATACACTAGCAAGGAAATTGAATGCTAGGTGGGAAGAGGCTTTTGCACCTTTCGATTTACCACCTTCTCATGCTTACCTGCTTCGGTTGGTACTCGAATGTCCTGGTCTAAATCAGCAGCAGCTAGCGAAAGAACTTCAGCTTAATAAGTCAACCGTCACACGGTTTGTCGTAGCGATGGAGAAGAAAAAACTGTTAATTAAAAAAGGTACCTCTGAGGATCAGCGTGAAAATTCGATTTGGCCGACGAAAAAAGCAAGGTCTATACATGTGAAACTAGAGCGGTTAGGTAACGAGTTGTATTCATCTATGTGTGAAGCTATTGGTCGGGAAAACGTTGAAGCTTTCGTTAAGATGGCTAGAAAAATTAATGATCAGCTTTAAATGCAAGGAGTAATATATGCCATATGTAAATATAAAGATCACAAATGAAGGCGTTACCAAACAACAAAAAGCGTCACTTGTAGCTGGTGTAACCGAGTTGCTTCAAAAAGTGTTGAATAAAAATCCAGCCACGACTGTTGTTGTCATTGACGAAGTTGAAACTGACAACTGGGGTATTGCTGGCGAGTTGGTCACTGAGCGCAGGAACAGAGGTGTTTGATGAAAAAAATTCATCATCTTGGTTTGTCTGTATCGGATTTAAAGGGTACTAGTTGGTTCTTCTGTGAGCTTTTAGGCTGGCGAGTTGTTCAGCGAGTGGATGAATATCCTGCTATTTTTGTTTCTAATGAATCAGTAACGTTTACTCTTTGGCAAACTTCCTCAGATGCTCACAAATTTGATCGACATAATAATGTCGGCTTACATCACGTTGCATTACAAATTGAGACGGAAGTAGAGCTATCCGAACTATATGAAAAACTTAAAAATGCAGAGGGTGTAAGCATTGAATTTAGCCCCGAGTTTCTTAAAGGCGGACCTTCCAAACACATGATTTGCTATGAGCCGAGTGGTATTCGTGTTGAATTTATATGGATACCAGAGTAACTCCTATGAATAATCCCGTTACGTACGCTTTCATTATGCTAATTGCTGGCTTGGGTATCCCTGTTATGGCTGCTTTAAATGGTGGTCTAGGCGGAAGACTGCATAGTCCTGTCCTCGCTGCTACTATTTTGTTCGTTGTCGGCTTGGTAGTTGCTGTCACTGTGCTTTTAATTACTGAAGGGTTACCTTCAGGTCTTATCAGCGAGCCGCCAACTCCATGGTATTTCTATTTTGGCGGCGTATTTGTTATTTTTTATATATTAAGTATTACATGGGTTGCCCCGCGTTTTGGAATATCTAATGCAGTTTCTTTTGTGTTGCTTGGGCAGCTAGTAGCGATGACATTAATCGACCATTTTGGGCTTATTGGTGCACCACAGTTTCCTATCACCGGCCAAAGAGTCATCGGCTTAGTATTTATGGCAACGGGTGTTTTATTAGTCGTCAACCATGCCCAAAGTTCATAAATGTAACAAACGTTAATGCCAGGTCCATTTGTCACAGAGCAAGGCTTTCATAAAGGTACCTGTGGTACTTAGTGTCTGTTAACTTTTAATATTCTAAGATAATTCTGAAATTTCAATTTTTTATGGATCTCGCATTCAAGGAGTAAATCATGGATTTTAATATAGAAATAGAAGATGTACGTCAGCCCTTACCAGATTTTTCATATGATGAGGCGCTTTTAAAAGTTCGTTTAGCAGAAGATGCTTGGAACAATAAAGACCCCAAGAAAATTGCCACGGCATATAGTTTGGATAGTCTATGGCGTAATAGAGATACATTCCTTCAAGGTAGAGACGAAATCGTTGCGTTTCTATCTGCTAAATGGCAGAAGGAAAATGATTACCGTTTAATCAAAGAGTTATGGGCGCATAACGGAAGCCGTATTGCAGTGCGTTTTGTTTACGAATGGCATGACGCCGCAGGAAACTGGTTCCGCTCTCACGGCAATGAAAACTGGGATTTTAATGAAAATGGCTTAATGACAGAGCGACACGCAAGTATTAATGATGTTGCTATTAGTGAAGCCGACAGGAAATTTCATTGGCTATCTGGCAGGCGACCGGATGATCACCCTAGTCTAAGTGAATTAGGTTTGTAATAATTAATATGAAATAGGGAGTTTAAAAGTGCTTCCTTTTTTTATTTATGAATTTCGTGTGTATTTTAAATAGGGTCTTGCGTCTGTCTCTTATAGTCTCGAGGCATCTTTACTTCTATTCAATACCATTAATTAATACATCAACAATAGCTCTTTGTCTTTCCAAACCTGTTACCTCATCAAAACCTTCCTTCAAGTTCTCATCTAAACGTAGTAAAACATATCCATGAATAAGTGCCCAGAATGCAATGGCTTGAGATTCGATATCAGTATGTATTTTTTGTGCATGTGTTTTAAGAATAGAAGTGAGTCGAACATATATTTCTTCCATGGCTTCATCTAGCTCAGAATCTTTATCATCGGTATATTCTGTGCGCCAAAGCAGTTTGTAACGGTTTGGGTATTGCAGACCGTACTTTAAAATTGTGTCGCAGAAATAATGGATAGCCTCTTGGAGACTTACTCTACTCTGAGGGATCTTTTTGTCAATAATTGAAACTAAATGCCGAAAAGACTCTGTTGCTAATGTCGTCAATAAATCTTGTTTATTCTGGAAATGATTAGCGGGGGCAGAGTGTGCGACCTCAAGAATGCGTGCTATTTTTCTAACGCCTATAGAATCAATACTTTCTTCATCTAAGATCTTGAACGCAGTCTTAACAATTTGCTCACGCAAATTTCCATGATGATAGCTTGTATTTTTTACCATGTTGACATTGTCCGCATTTGAGTTTAAATTGACACTGTCAATATATGATTCTTTTCAAACAATGAAAAGTTAAATTTTAAAATAGGGGGTTATGATGAATGTTGAATTAATATTTGTGCCAGTGTTGGCGCATATAATGCTCATATTTATGGTCTATATATATTTAGGTGTTGTGAAAAGTCGAGCAGTGAAAGAGGGGAGTGTTGACCGAAAATTAGCGGCTTTAAATACCAAGGCGTGGCCTGAAGATGTTGTAAAAGTATCCAACAATCTTGCCAACCAGTTTGAGTCACCAATTATTTTTTACGTGCTGAGTATTATTTATTTCATTACGGATAATGTGAGTGGTGTCATTATTGTGCTGATGAGCCTATACGTATTAAGTCGTTATATACATGCATATATTCATGTTACAACCAACTACGTACCTAATCGTTATAAGTTTTTTCTTATTGGTGTACTCACTTTATTAGGATTAAGCATTTGGTTGATTCTGAGAATTGTTGGTATTTAATGCGCGTTTTTAACCATTAGAAGAGAGAGGCATGGTATGTTTTCGAAATTAGTCATTACCTTTGGTATCTTGCTGTACGCTGTTGCTGTACCTATTTTAGACGTTAGTGTAACGCATGTTTTTAATCCAGATTGGACTCCGCATGCACGTATTCATGAAGTGTGGCAGTTAATTACCAATTCAAGTTTAGGGCTATTTTGTCTATGGCTAACCTGGCATCGAGGACAAATTATTATGAGCGCACTGCTTAGCTTAAGCGTGACTGGAGGTTTTCTCATTGCATTTGCATTGCAGGATAGCTACGGAGGTTCCATGAAGTATTTAGATGGCAGTGAGAAAACTTTATTTGGAATCAATATAGGTGTTGTTGGGTTCGGTTTAGTGGTTATTCTATTAATCGCAGTGTTATTTTTAGAAAGAAAAAGGGGATTAATCGATTCAACAAATCAGTAAATGGACTTGCACCTGGATGCTTGGAATAGATGTATGATCTGATATTCCTTAGTTTTGTATCTTCGATAAGCATCTAGATATGTATCAAGCATCTGCTTGAATGCTTTGCTAAAGATAAGCTCAGAGACATAGCCAGATTTTCTGGCTATGTCTTGCATAAACAATTGAGTTTAGATAATCCGAAGGCCTGTTAATTGAACGCAAGTTATCTGTACTGTCATTTATAGCAGAGTTTAAGATGATGGGAGAATTAACTAAAGTCGATACGTATGCATAGCGCCGGCAGCAAGCGTACTATTTTTGCTTAGCATTGACCGCCTTTCTATAAATTTACTCGGCGAACCCACTGAATTTTTCCGCCTTTAAACCTGATTTTAACCAACAAGCTTCTTCAGAGGTAAAAATATTGGCTTGCGGCTGTATATCCGGCAGCTCATTTAATGAGCCCGCGGGCACAATTAGTGAAGTTTTAGTTTTGTTTATGAACGGTACCGCAGAGCCGCATGTTTTACAGAAGGACTTAGAGAAATCTCTTGAAGGATGCGCATAATTTGTGAGTTGGTCTTGGTCACAAAGCCACTTAATGTTGTCTGGGGTAGTCAATATATTGGAAGCAAAGGCAGAGCCGGTGAGTTGCTGGCACTGCTTACAATGGCATTGATAAAAATCCTTGAAATTCTCTGTGACGGAGAACTTTACTCTGCCGCATAGGCACTCTCCTGATAAAATCCTACTCATACTATAAGTGCTCCTGATGTTTACTATGCTCAATTCACGAGACGCTGGTTAAGGACATATTGTAGTAATCGAAAGCTAAACCAAAGTTCAATGTTATTCGTGGCTAAAAAGTAAAGGGTTAGCTATTTTCCAGATGCCTTCAATTGTTTTATTAAAAACCGCAGCTGAGATGCTTCAGGTTCTTGCATAGCAGGTCCTGGTTCCTGAGTGATATTGTGCGCAGCCAGAGGTTCGCCGCAATGATTACAAACCAGCGTAGCATTAACCGGCTTTCCACACGTATCGTGTATAAAGAGATTTGGTGGTTCTTCGTTTAGCCACTCGTCACCCCAATTCGCAAGTGCCAATAATATCGGATACAAGGCCACACCAGCATCGGTTAAACGAAATTCTCCATGACCATTATCCAGCATAGATTTATAGATTATACCTGTATCTTCTAGCCGCTTTAGGCGTCGTTGCAACATGTTGCGAGCGATACCCAAGTGATTACGAATAGAGTTAAAGCGATTTATCCCTATAAAAATATCTCTAATAATTAACAGGGACCACCATTCACCAATAATGTCCAATGTGTTTGCCATTGAGCATGGCATATCTGCAAAGCTGACTTTTTCCATAGGCGCTATATTATCGGTTGCATAATAGGACTGCAAGGGGTATCTTTTATATAGTCCTATTATGGGACCATAAAGAATACATCATAAACATTGTGCTAGGAGAAGGATATGATCGGCAATTGGTTAATTTACGCGGCAGCATTCGAGAAGGCTATTGACAATAAAGATTGGACTCAAGTGATTCAATGCTTCCACCCTCAAGCAACTTACATTCGTAATTCGGACGATGAAAGACTTCGAACCCCTAAAGTGACAGGGAACAAAAATATTGCTGCCAATTTTGAGACCTCAGTTGAGCAGTTTGATCGCCGGTTTACTTCGCGAAACATACGGAATGTAAAATTGGCTTGTACGGGCGACTTTGACCTAAAACATCATTTCCAGATTATTTATAAAGCTGATGGTCTTCCTGGCTTTGAGTTTAGTGGTTTCGAAGACTACGTCTTTGATGAACAGGGTTTAATTGTGTCTTTAGAGGAGTCTCTAGACCCAGGCGTTGGAACTAAACTAATTGAATTTTTAATGCAACATGGTGCAAAGCTTTAACACGAATGTTGGATCACTAAGTGAACTCAATTTATCGCGTCGACAGGGCAGTCAAATTTCTCTGAAATATGAATGACATTAAAGAGCATTCCTGAATCGCACTCTATTATTAAGGATGTGAATCAGGAATGAGTATAACAAAGAAGTTTTACCATGATCGACGTAAGCGCCGAACCAACCTCATCTACTAAACCTCTCAGCTAGATTTTATTCTGAT
>CAXBKC010000100.1:0-10067 GCA_963975615.1 uncultured Oleiphilus sp. | reverse complement strand
CATTACGACAGAGGCTATGCCGTTGATGAAGAGTTTTACCCCGCTTTGGTGGTGCATGGGCCTTTATTGGTGACCCTGTTGCTAGAGTTAAAACGTCTGCATTTTCCAAAAGCGACTTTAACAGGTTTTAAGTTTAGAGCTGTTAGACCAACTTTTGATACGGCAGCATTTAGTATTTCTATTAAGCGAGCTGGTAAAGCTTTATCTTTGTGGTCAGCTGATGAGTCTGGTTCTGTCTGTATGACGATACAGGCGACATTGGCAAAATAATGGTTTCGTCCGTTGAGCTCGTCGAAACGTGCAAGAAACGCGAGTTCGCGGAAGCAGAAACACCCTTCGACGGGCTCAGGGATCGAAGTGGTTGCTTTTATGAGCGCCATTCGACTCAGGTATAAAATTAAGAGATAGAAGATGGAAAAACTTACTTATCCAGGTTGGCGAACGGCGCTTTTTATTCCCGTCCATATAGAGAAATTTGTTGCTAAGGCGCATACCCGTGGTGCAGATGCTTATATTTTAGATTTAGAGGATAGCGTTCCTCTTGAACAAAAAGAGATGGCGCGAGAGTGCGTCATTCCTGCCGCTAAAAAAATAAGCTCACATGGTGCAGCAGCTTTAGTGAGAATTAATCTTGATGAACGATATGCAATGGGAGATATCGACGCTTCTGTTGATGAGTCAGTTAGCGCGATTGTGATTCCTAAGGTCGAGACTGCTAAACAGGTTCAGAAGTTTGCAGAATACATTGATGCTTTAGAGCAAATTCGTGGTCTACCAAAAGGGCATACAGCGATTATTGCCATGATTGAGTCGGTCGATGCGCTGCCATTTTTAGATGAAATTGCACAAGCTCACCCTAGAGTTGTGGCGATGACGCTAGGTTCTGAAGATTTTTCAGCAACAGCGGGCATGCATCCGCTTCCACAAACATTATTGTTACCTAATCAGATGTTAGCTTTTGCATGCCGTAGGGCGAATATCATGCCTCTTGGTTTCCCAGGCTCTATTGCGGATTACAGCGATATTGATGCGTTTAGGGAAACAGTTAAGTTCGCAAAACAGTTAGGCTTTGTTGGTGCGTTCTGTATTCACCCTAAGCAAGTAGAGGTGTTGAATGATGAGCTGACGCCTTCTGATGCAGAAGTCGAGCATGCACAAGGTTTGCTCGCTGCTTTTGAAGAGGGGCTAGCGCAAGGCAAGGGCGCTGTTGAATATAAGGGTAAGATGATCGACTTACCTGTTGTTGATCGTGCGAAAGAGCTTCTTCATAAAGCTGAAGTGTTAAAAAAACAAGAATTAAATTAATAAAACTATCTGTTTTTCTGATTCTTTATTGTAAAAAAGCACCTTAAATAGGTGCTTTTTTTGTGCGGCGTTATTAATTATTCTGGAGGGAATTAGACAGCATCACTTCCAGTTTCGCCAGTACGAATACGGATCACTTGCTCTAGGTTTGATACAAATATCTTACCATCACCGATTTTGCCAGAATTTGCAGCGCCCATTACTGCTTCAATAACTTTATCAAGCATATCTTCACTAATGGCGATTTCAAGCTTCACTTTTGGAAGAAAATCTACTACATATTCGGCGCCACGATATAGTTCTGTGTGCCCTTTTTGACGACCAAAGCCTTTCACTTCTGTGACGGTAATACCCTGAACACCAATCTCTGATAAGGCTTCACGTACGTCATCTAATTTAAAAGGTTTAATAACCGCTGTAACAAGTTTCATTAATTTCTCCAGAATAGGGGTGCTTCGCTATAGTTTTTACTGATTACCGCACCTTAATTTATGGCCGAATAATAACATTATAGTTCCGGCCACTTAAAGGTGCTTAGCGAAGTACTTAAGGGTTTATTTGTATTAGTTCAACATCGAAGATTAGGGTTGAGCCTGCAGGTATAGAGCCTGCTGATTTATTTCCGTAGCCTAGTTCACTAGGTATAAATAAGCGACTTTTTTCACCTTCAACCATTAATTGTAAGCCTTCAGTCCAGCCTTTGATTACTTGGTTTAAACCGAATTCAATTGGCTTACCTCTGGCAATAGAGCTGTCAAAGATAGTGCCGTCGGTGAGGCTGCCTTGATAGTGAACTTTTACTTTGTCTTTGGCGCTTGGGTGTGTTTCTCCCGCCCCTTTGGTTAATACCATATATTGCAGACCGGACTCTGTCGTCACGACACCTTCTTTAGTCATGTTTTGTGAAAGAAACTCTGTTCCTAATTGTATGTTGTTAGAGGCATCTTTTTTGCTACTTTGCATGCGCTGAATAACAAACACAGCCAATACGATAATGATAATGGTGATAATGACTTTTAACACACTAACCTCTTTTAATATAATTCAAGGATATAGAATACTGGGTAGACGTAAATATTTACAGCGCATAATACAGTGAATGGATATCAATCACCAACTATCTAAATGCCTAGTATTGTTTGATGTGTGTTGGCTATATTTGAGGTGAGTCTTATTGCTAGGTCTAGAATAAAGCGTAGACTAAAATTATAAAGACGAATACCTTCGCCAGAGTACTTCAGGTAGAAGGAGACAAAGGTATCGATTTGGTTGCTTAGATAAGCCCCATAGCTCTGGCTACTTTTAGGAAGCCGGCAGTATTGGCGCCGACTACATAGTTGCTTGGTGAGTCAAATTCTGCTGCTGTATCGTAGCAATTTTTATGAATGTTGATCATGATTTCTTCTAGCCGTTGCTTTCTCATCAGCGTAGTTACTTATACGACGATGTTCGACTTCTTGAATATTTGTTCAAAGCCAAGAAGCTTGATAATGCCAAGATATACCGATGGATGAAAACGCATACCGCCTTTGTATGGACCTAGGGCGTTATTAAACTCAACACGAAAAGCGCGGTTAATATGAAACTCTCCCTTGTCATCCTGCCAAGGTACACGAAAAATAATCTGGCGCTCAGGTTCGCATATACGTTGAATGATTTTACGGTCTGCAAAAACAGGATACTTAGTTAATGCAGGGCCAAGATTAGAAGTAATGTATAAAAGAGCAGCAGGGTAAATGTAACCCAGTCTGGAAGAGACTATTTCAGCCTTATATTCCGAAACTAACGTTACAATTAGACCAAAGATATCCTTAATCTTTGCCTGCTTCTCTTTATTTATATATGTGAATTGCTATGCTGCCTGAAGATTTTCGTAGAATTGCTCAACTTTCTCTAAAGCGAGCGCTGTATCGCAATTATAACCTTGCTCTTTGAGGGCTGTGCCTAGAGAGGCAATACAATAATTTACATTTTTTGAGTTGCAGCCATTTCCCATAAGGCCAATTCGCCATGCATTTCCTGAAAACTTACCCAAGCCCGCTCCAATTTCTAGATCAAACTCATTGAGTAGAGTGGTGCGGATTTGTGCATCATTGATCCCGTCTGGAATTTTAACGGCATTAAGCTGTGGAAGTCTGATTTCTTCATTCACGAGTAACTCTAAACCTAGAGCATCAAGACCAATTGCAAGTGCTTTATGGTTGTGGATGTGGCGATCCCACACAGTTTCTATACCTTCTTCTTTCAAAATAAGTAGAGACTCATGTAATGCATAGAGGCTATTGACCGGAGCGGTATGGTGATATGTACGCTTCTCGTTCGCTCCCCAGTAATTCATGACCAAACTCAAATCTAGGAACCAACTATAGTTTATATGAGTACGGTGCTTGATTTTATCAACCGCATTTTTACTGAAGCTGACCGGTGATAAGCCAGGGATGCATGAAAGGCATTTTTGAGTACCAGAATAAATAGCATCAATATTCCAGTCATCGACGCGTAACTCGCTACCACCTAGTGAAGTAACTGCATCCACAATGACTAAGCAGTTATGTTTGTGAGCGATTTCACTCAGCGTTTTTGCGTCAGACAAAACTCCTGTAGAAGTTTCTGCATGGACAAACGCCAACATACCAATTTCTGGGTGTTCGTTTAAATAATTATCTACAGCGACTGGGTCGACTGCTTCTCCCCAGTTAAATTCTATTGTTTGGACATCTGCACCAGACCTGGAGGCGACTTCTTTCATTCGCATGCCAAAAACTCCATTGATACAAATCAAAACATGGTCGCCAGGTTCTACTAGGTTCATAAAGCAGGTTTCCATGCCAGAAGAGCCAGGTGCAGATACCGGGATTGTTAGCTCGTTTTCAGTTTGGAATGCGTATTGAAGTAGCTGCTTTATTTCATCCATTAAGGTCACAAACTTAGGGTCCATGTGACCAATTGTTTGTTGGGATAACGCTTTGAGTACGCGCTCAGATACATCAGAAGGACCGGGGCCCATTAAAATTCGATTAGGTGCTTGAAAAGATTGCATTATATAAAACTACCTATTAATTGTTTGCTATTTTCGGTTAGTGTTTTTCTTATTATAACGATAGCTTATTCTCAGGGCGATATGTCAGGACATTTAAAATAAAAAAATGCACACTTATCATATGAATTGTGAATAAGTGTGCATTTGGTGATGCTGCTGATAGAGATGATTAATTAATGTGTCTGTAGTCGCGATTTCAAAATAATGCCATGACTGTTTCCTTTCGAAGATGCAGTTTCAAGTTTCGAAAACTGGTCTTGGCTAAGGTTGTTGGTCCAAGCGATAACTGCATGACAAGTTCCCGCTGTGAGCGCTCTTTTACTTAATTCAAACACGCTTAGGTTGTCATTGGACCTAAGAATCATAATATCATTTAGTGCTGAATCTTTATGTGTTTTTTGCCACTCTTTCAAAAGCTGGATAGGTGGGTCGATCCATGCCAGCCAGCGTTTTTCTTGATGTAGGTTGATAAGCATAGGTAAGACCAGTTGAATGCTATCAATTTTATCTTTAGTTAAAACAATCTCAGTCACATTTGCTGGGAATATTTTCTCTTCAACAAGCTCGGTTTCTTCTACTCTATTTAGATGGGCCGTTGGGCTTAGTTCTGTCGAAGTAACACTTAGTTGATGACAAGTGGCACTAGGTTGGGTTCCGGCTTTGATCTGATCAGAACTGTTAAAATGATCTAAGTATTCATTGTCATAAATCGATAGTTGTTTCAATGTAAGCTCTCCTTTCTAATTACTCCTACACCTAAGCCTTCTATAAACAACTCTTGTTCTCTTAGGTCTATCACAATAGGTTCAAAATCTTCATTTTCAGCTTGTAGTTCAACAATATGCTTGTTTTTAAATAGGCGTTTTACTGTGACTTCTTCGCCAATTCTAGCGACGACTATTTGTCCGTTTCGTGCAATTTCTGTTTTATGCACAGCAAGTAGGTCTCCATCGAGTATTCCTATATTTTTCATACTCTGACCTTTTACTCGGAGCAGATAGTCGGCGGATGGTGTGAAAAACTCAGGGGCTAGTGTGCAGTAATCTTCAATGTTTTCTTCGCCAAGAATAGGGTTGCCAGCAGCAACCTGACCAATGATAGGGAGGCCTTCTGGAATATTACTTTGTGGGAGTCTAATGCCACGGCTTGCCCCGGGGACTATTTCTATCGCACCTTTTTTTGCGAGGGCTTTAATATGGTCTTCAGCGGCATTGGCAGATTTAAATCCAAGTTTTTGTGCTATTTCAACTCGTGTTGGGGGGTAGCCGGTTTCATCAATATTTTGCCTGATCAGCTCTAGAACTTCTTGTTGTCGGTTGGTTAATTTGATCATAGGGCTCATCCGAATAGGGGAAATAACTGTTAATGGTTGTTTTTGTTTAAGTAATTTGAACAGCATAAAAGTTTCTTGGTGCTGTTTAAGTAAACAGTAACTGTGAATATATACAGCATTTTGCGTTTTGTAAACCTATAGATGTTTTTTCTGTATATGTGAAGTGAATCTCTATTCAGCCTAAGCGAGTAGACTTTCTATAAAAAAAGCTTATATTTTGTATTAGTACCCTCGTAAATTCTTAGATTTGAATTAAACTTTTTATATCTAAGATCACTGATAACTGAGTCTGTAAGTAACTCTGTTGTTAATAATAATTAAAAATGAGAGTGCTGCGGCCATTAGCCTAAGTTCAAGTTTTTGTTATTACAATAATAAGAAAGGTGCGCCCAATGTTAAATGCTGTTTCTAGTCAAAACTCTAAGCATGTTAAGACCGAATTCTTTTCCATACTTCCAGAGCATAATATTGTCACTGTAGATTTATTTGGAACGTGGAATGAGGAGCAAACCTTAGATTACGTTGCTGATTTTAAGCGGATCGTACATCGCTATTTTACCCAAGAATGGGCGTGTATTATTAATTTACAACACTTGGATATGTTGTTGTCTGAATCTTTTCAGCTAGAAACTTTTAAGGCTTTAAATGCTTGGTCTTATATTAAAGGTATGAAAGCCATATCTGTTGTTGTTAGTCATGGTAATAGAAGCCATCTTCTTTATCAGTTTGAAGAAATCTTTAAAGTTAATCATCCTTATGCTACGGCTGTTTGTCATAGTGAGCTGGAGTCTACTAATTGGCTTGCAGGGCATGGCTTCAAACAGCGTGATAAATTTTCAACAGGTAATTATCGTCACGCTATTGGTGAATAAAGTAAGATTTACAATGCTAAAGCCATTGTGTATAGCGAGAATTTTCTAATAGGATATTAAATCCCTCATCGCAGTGTGTTAGAGTTGCGTCCTCTTTATTTTCATATTTAATCTATCTTATTCCGTTTGGCTGCGTGGGGCTGTTCTTGATAAAAGTGCTTGTAGTTGATGATCATGAGCTTATTCGAGCGGGTATTGCTCGTATGCTTCTTGATGATGGTAGTATCGAAGTAGTAGGTGAGGCCTCTTCAGGTGAGGAGGCTCTGGATATGCTTAAGTCTAATTGCCCTGATGTCGTTTTAATGGATTTGAAAATGCCTGGTATCGGCGGGCTTGAAGCAACAAGACGCATTAAGCGAATGTGTGATAAGACTCAAATTGTTGTTGTAACAGCTTGCGTTGACGACCCTTACCCAACACATGTTATGGATTCGGGTGCCTCCGCTTATATATCTAAAAATAGTCACGTTTCTGAAATTATTCGAGCTATCAAATCAGTTTATCGGGGTGAGCGCTATATCAGTTCAGATATAGCCCAGGTAATGGCTTTGAATAAATCAAAGGATTCACTATTCGGCTCTCTTTCTGAGCGCGAACTGCAAATTGCCATGATGATTATGGACTGTCAGAAAGTACAAAATATCTCAGACAAACTTTGTCTAAGCCCGAAAACAGTCAACAGCTATCGTTACCGAATATTTGATAAGTTAAATATCAATAGCGATGTAGAGCTTACTTTGTTAGCCGTTCGCAATGGTCTGTTAGATGTCGATCGACCTAAATAAAGATACTTCATCATTAGCTTCTCCAGCTGCGACTCCGACTTCTAATGTGTTTGACTCTAAAACATTTCTAGCGCAACTAACTAAGGCGCCTGGCGTCTACAGAATGTATGACGTCAAGGGCGATATACTTTATGTTGGAAAAGCAAAGAATCTTAAGTCCCGTGTATCGAATTACTTTCTGAAAAGTGGGCATTCAGTAAAAACCCAATCTTTAGTTAAAAAAATTACCAGCATAGAAATAACCATTACCAGCAGTGAAACTGAGGCCTTAATACTCGAGCAAAATTTAATTAAGGAGTTAAAGCCTCCTTATAATATTTTACTTAGAGACGATAAATCTTACCCTTATATTTACTTGGCAACAGATAAACCTTTTCCTTCACTTTCTATGAAGCGCGCTAAAACGCTTGGAAAAGTAGGCCGATATTTTGGGCCATTTCCAAGTTCAGGTTCTGTGCGGGAAAGCTTAAGCTTGCTCGAAAAAATATTTAAAGTGCGCCAGTGTCAGGAAAGCTTTTACAAGAATCGTTCTCGGCCCTGTCTTCAGTATCAAATTAAGCGCTGTAAGGCACCGTGTGTTGGCGCTGTAAGCCAAGAAGAATATGCACAAGATGTTCGTCACGTCGAAATGTTCTTACAGGGTAAAAGCCCAGAGATTATTCAGAACTTAATTCAGAAAATGGAAAGTGCAGCTCAGTCGTTGAACTTTGAAGAGGCGGCTGAACTAAGAGATCAGATAGAGCATCTGCGGCATGTTCAGGAAAGCCAGTCTGCTGAGTCTGGGCGATCTGATGTTGACGTCGTGGCTATGGTGATGTCCTCAGGTGCGGTCGTAATTTCAATGTTATTAATCAGGAAAGGCCGCATTCTCGGGCACAAAAACTACTTTCCGAAAATGACTTTAGATTTAACAGAGCAAGATATACTCGAGTCCTTCATTTCTCAGTATTATGTTGGTCAGGCTTTAACGCGAGATCTTCCTAAAGAAGTGGTCTTAAGTTTAAATCTTGATAATAGCGGGCTTGTTGAAGACGCAATCTATAAAACCATAGAACGTAAAATAAAGTTTACCCATAAGGTAAAACAAGCCAAAGCCCAGTGGCAGAAAATAGCCATGGCCAATGCAGAAAATACCTTAAAAACACACTTGCTAGATAAACAACAAATGTTTCATCGTTTTGAAGCGTTGAGTAAATTATTAGGCTTAGAAGCAAAACCCAAAAGAATGGAATGTTTCGATATTAGCCATAGCTCAGGAGAAAAGACTGTTGGGTCCTGTGTTGTATTTAATGAAAGTGGGCCTTTGAAAGCAGATTATCGATATTTCAATATTGAAGGTGTTGAGCCCGGTGATGATTATGCTGCAATGAGGCAGACTCTGGAAAGGCGTTACCGAAACCTTAAAGTTGGTGATGAAAAATGGCCCGATTTAGTTATTATTGATGGCGGTAAGGGGCAACTAAATCTAGCATTAGATGTCTTTGACAGGTTAAACTTGGCGCAAATTAAGGTGTTGGGTGTGGCCAAAGGTGCTACGCGTAAACCAGGTTTCGAAACATTATTAATTCCTCAGAGTGATAAGAGCCTAAAAGCTATAGACTGTGATTCCGATAATCCGGGATTACATCTTATCCAGCAAATAAGAGATGAGGCGCATCGTTTCGCTATTACCGGTCACAGAGCAAGAAGAGATAAGTCGAGAAAACAGTCCTTACTAGAAAATATCGAAGGAGTAGGGGCTAAGCGAAGAAAGGCACTATTATTATACTTTGGTAGTGTCTCGAATATTAAAACAGCTTCTGTGGCAGAAATATCAAAAGTCTCAGGTATAAGTGAAACCTTAGCTGAGCATGTTTATCTCACACTACATAGCGCATAATGGCGCCACTAAGTAAACAAATACACAAGGCATGAGTAGAACGTATCGATGAATTTACCTAATATCCTAACTGTTTCACGAATTGTCTTAATCCCCGTTTTTGTGATTGCATATTATCTTCCTTTTACATGGAACTACGAAGCTTGTGCTATTGTTTTTACGATTGCAGCTGGTACTGATTGGTTTGACGGTTATCTAGCAAGGAAGTGGAATCAAACGACACCCTTTGGGGCATTTTTAGACCCCGTCGCAGATAAACTGATGGTGGCCATTGCCTTGGCTGTTGTGATAGAAAACTACCACAGCGTTTGGGTGACCGTTCCTTCCATGATTATTATTGGTCGAGAAATTGTTGTGTCGTCATTAAGAGAATGGATGGCGGAAAGTGGTAAACGCGATAATGTAGCTGTGTCTTTTATAGGTAAATTAAAGACTGCTTGCCAAATGTGGGCAATACTGCTGTTATTATTGGGTAGTTTACAGGCTTGGTTATTCTGGTCGGGTATTATTTTAGTCTATGTTGCATCTGCCTTAACGCTCTGGTCTATGTATCAATATCTCACCGCCTCTTGGGTTTATCTTTTTGCGGATGAAAAATAGGCATCTTGATTAAATAATAAACGTAATTATAACTTGATCAAAAAAAATGGTTTATTATTAATTTCTACTATTGACTCTCGAATCGAATCCGTTAATATATGCGCCAATTCAGCGGCACAGCACTTAGACATGTCGCTTACAGATTTAAATATAAACGCAAATCGCGATTGTATAGCTAGAAATTAATACCAGGTTTATTGCGGGAATAGCTCAGCTGGTAGAGCACAACCTTGCCAAGGTTGGGGTCGCGAGT
>CAXBKC010000099.1:0-10073 GCA_963975615.1 uncultured Oleiphilus sp. | reverse complement strand
CTTAAACCAGACAAGTACTTACCTAGTATGAAATGGTTATTTACTTTTTTGGTTATTATATCTTGGGTAGCATTTTTGGGCGTATTTACACTTGATAGTCAAACATCACTTAAATTATCTGTATTAAGCGCTATACCAAGTTGTTTCGCACTATTTCTTATTGGGCCGGTTTTTGGTTTTAAAGGAAATAAAATGGCCTGGCTTTACTCCCTGGCTTGGGGAACCTTTATGTTGGGTGCAACAATTACAGCAGCGAGTAAACAAGGTTTTATTCCCGTTACTTTCGTCACAGAATATGGCATGCAGATAGGTTCAGCAATTGAACTGTTTATTTTAAACGCCGCCTTGGCCTATAGATTTCATACTGAGCACCAAGGACGGATTACCGCGCAGTCAGCACAATTAAAAGAACAAAAAGATAAGCAAGAAACTGAAAGAAAGCTATTGATCAAGTCTATGACAGATAGTGTAACAAATTTACCAAATAGGGCCTGCTTCGAAGCTAATTTACAAAATATTCTAGACAAAGGCATTCAGCAACGTGTGGCGGTATGCGTAGTAGAAATACACCGTTTTAATGAAATAAACCGTACGCTTGGGCATCATAATACAGATTTGTTAATGGCTGAAATTGGCCATCACTTTGATAACTTAATTTCAAAATTGCCAGGGCTAAAAATAATAGAGAGTATTGCCTTGAGCGCAAATATCTGTGCCTTAGAACAGGGTAGTTTTGGCTTGCTTTTAGATGCAGATACCGCCAAATTTAATGAAGATGTCGTTCGACTTATTATAAAAAAAATGACACAACCTATTGTTTTTAAAGAGATGAGGATAGAGCTAAGACCTTTAGTGGGTGTTGCGATATATCCAGAACATGGAAAAAGTTCAGCGTCGATTATTCGACACGCTCAGGTAGCTGCAGACATGCCTGAAGCGCTAGATCATGCCATTTCTATTTATCGACCAGAACATGACCAATATAATACACGCCGATTGATGATGGTTTCTGAGCTTAAGCAGGCTATTGAGAAGAATCATCTAGAATTATTTTTTCAACCAAAGCTAGACTTGAAAACTAGAGAAATTACTGGCTTGGAGGCGTTAGTTCGGTGGCATCATGAGCGTTATGGGCTTGTTTTTCCGGATGAATTTATCCCGCTTGCCGAAGAAACCGGGATTATTAAGTCGTTGACTCGTTGGGTGATTAAATCTGCTTTTGAGGCTCAAAAGAAATTTAAAAACCAAGGGTATGATTATACTATGTCGATCAATATTTCAGCTTTAAACCTGAAGGAGTCAGACTTGGTCGTCTATCTAAAAGAGGAAATCTATACTGCCGGTATTCACTCTCATAAGGTGTGCTTAGAGTTAACTGAGACTGCCATGATGGCAAATCCTCTTAATGCCATTGAAGTGCTTGAGCGTTTAAGACGTCTGGGTTTATTTATTTCTATTGATGATTTTGGTGCTGGCTATTCCTCCCTTGCTTACCTGAAGTCCTTACCCGCAAGTGAAATAAAAATAGATAAGTCTTTGATTTCAGGTATTTGTGATGATATTAATAGTGATATGGTTGCAAAAGCCGCAATTGATATGTGCCGTGCTCTTGGATTTAAAGTCGTGGCAGAAGGCGTAGAAAATACAGCTGTGTTGAATCGTTTGGTCGAACTTGGCTGCGATACAATACAAGGCTATATTTTAACCCGACCGCTACCGTACTCAGAGCTAATTTCTTGGATTGAAGGAAACCTACAAGACAGACGGTTTGTTTCCTAAATTAAGGTCAAAATTACTTTTTAGGTTGTCGTTTTCTAATAAGAGCCTCTTGGCAAACTGAAGCTACTAACTGGCCGTGTTGATTGTAAATATTGCCACGGTTAAATCCTCGACCACCCGATGCGCTTGGGCTATCCATGTCATAGAGTAGCCATTCATCAACCTTAAAGGGACGATGGAACCATATTGAATGATCAAGACTTGTTACCTGCATATCCTTTTGAGCAAAGCTGACACCATGTGGCAGCATGCTAGTTCCAAGTAAACCAAAGTCAGATGCATACGTTAGAATACAGTGGTGCAGTATCTGGTCATCGGGTAGCTCTGCTACCGCTCGAAACCAACTCTGTTTATAGGGTGATCGTTTATCAGGGTTTAGATAATTAATTGGATTAACAGGACGAATTTCAATCGGCCTGTCCCGAGTAAATTGTTCACGCAGGCTTTCCGGAATGAGGTGTTTAAAGCGTCTACGCATTTCTAATTCAGATAGAAGAATATCGGGTTCGGTGGTCTCAGGCATATCAAATTGATGTTCAAATCCATCCTCTGCACTTTGAAAAGATGCATTTAGCGTGAAAATTTCTTTATCATATTGTCGAGCAATTACTCGGCGGGCAGAAAAGCTTCTGCCATCACGGATAACCTGAGCTTCATATTGGATGGGAAGTGAAGGATCACCAGCGCGAAGAAAATAACCATGCATGGAGTGTACTTGAAGGTCTTCAACAGTTTGATACGCGGCCATCATCGCTTGACCACAGACCTGGCCACCAAAGACATTGCCATAGCCTAAGTCTTCACTGCAACCTTCAAAATGAAGTTTATCAATTTGCTCTAATTTGAGTACATCAATTAATTGGTTCAGAACATTCTTCATAAGAGTTTATAGTACTTTTATTGGGTTGATGTTTGAAATAAATTATATTTCACTCACAACAAAATTGACTAGAAGGGCTTCTCGCGCACTCATTTCCCAACCATGCTTGTTATTATTTGTTATTTGGCTTTGATCTTCGGGCCGCTTTACTACAGAAGATTTTTTGTTATCTTTTAGCTGTTTTGCTGCGCGTGATTTGCTTGCTACACGCGACATAGTATTTCTCAAATAAGTATTAAATTGAACTTTGGAACACCAAGATATTATTACAAAACAAAGATATAGGCGATACCTTTGTTTATAAATTTATTAAAGCATAAGCATAAGCATAAGCATCTAGCCTTTACTGTCCCATTTCTTGAATGAGGCTTGCTTTTTGTTTTATGGCATCCCCAGTTAACACAAAGCCACTGGTTCTATTTGAAACATTGTTGAACCTGCCTATCAAACCATTATTTTCTTTTTCAAAAATCCAAGTGCCTGATTCTTTTTTTGGTGGAACGGCTACTACAGGGCAAGCGGGAGTTTTAGTCGCAACCGGCATGATGCCAAAATTAACCGCAGTTTTTTCGCCAGAAAGTGTTTTCGCGAGTGCTCGAGCGCTTGCCATGAGTGGTAGAACATACAATCGAACTTCATCGTGTGTTTCTGCACAGTCGCCTAAAGCAAAGATATTTGTGGCCGAGGTTTCAAGAAAATGATCGGTAATAATACCTTGTCCACATGATATTCCAGCCTGTTCAGCAAGATCGATATTTGCCTTTAAGCCGATTGCAGAGATAACTAGATCGCATGGGATTTTCTGGCCATTATCAAGTGTCGCACAA
Organism: uncultured Oleiphilus sp.; assembly: GCA_963975615.1. GTDB lineage: Bacteria > Pseudomonadota > Gammaproteobacteria > Pseudomonadales > Oleiphilaceae > PZPK01. Next base: position 6,587 of record CAXBKC010000099.1, on the reverse strand, counting down.
AGTGAACCGTCTTCGAGTTCATCAATCTGATGAACATAGTGCTTAAACAGCATATTGGCACCCGCACCTTTTAGCCCAGTTGCTAGAGCATTACCAGCTTCAGTAGGGATAAGACCACTCATTGCAGTACTAGCAGGATCTACGACAGTGACAGAGTAGCCGCCAATGATAAGATCATTGGCATACTCACAGCCTATCAAACCTGCACCCATAATTAAGACATGTTGTTTTGGCGCTAATGATTTTCGAAAAGCGCGGTAATCCATTAAGTCATTAATAGAGATAACTTTTGGTAGGCTGCTTCCAGGGAAGTTAAGTTTATTTACTTTCGCCCCTAGAGCTAAAACAAGCTTGCTATAAGGAATCACTTCATCATTAATATGAATAGATGAATTCTGAGGGTCAACTTTAGTCACTGTGGTGAAGTTTCGGATAGAGGCTTTAAGTTGGATCGCCATTTTTCCTGGGTCTGCCATAGATAGGTCATCGGCAGACTTGTTCTTGGTAAAACCAGTAGATAACATTGGCTTAGAATAAGAGTGGGCATCGTCTTGGGAGATGATGAGTACCGGAGTCTCAGAATCCAGTTTGCGAAATTCTCTTACTAATGAATAGGCAGCTAAGCCGCTACCTATTACAACGATAGTTTGCTTGTTGTACATTAGATGATCTCAACCATTTCGAAGTCTTCTTTCCCAACGCCGCAATCTGGGCAAAGCCAATCTTCTGGGACATCCTGCCATGCAGTGCCTGGAGCAATATCATCGTCCGGCCAACCTTCCGCTTCATCATAAATTAATCCGCATACTACACACTGCCACTTTTTCATTCTTGTTACCTGTTAGTGTTAAAAATTTTTTGATAATTTACCGAAAGCGCATCATGAGTACAAATGTTTCCTTCGATCAAATATTTGGTGTTAACTAAAAAAGCGTTATCTATACGCCAAGTATTGGCCTAAGTGAGCTTGCATCGATATAATCTGTGCACTTAAATATGGGTCAGAATTATTATGTTGTTGCAAAACTCATCAGAAAATACACCTGCAATGCGGGAAGTCTTCAGTCAAGCAGATTGTCTTTATTCACATGACCAAGTTATTGCTGCTATTGATGTTTTGGCAAAAAAGATTAATGCCGTATATTACGATCAAAATCCATTGATTCTGATCGTAATGAATGGTGGTTTGGTTTTTGGGGGGCAGCTTTTATCTCGCTTAAATTTTCCATTACAAGTTGATTATCTTCAAGCCTCCCGCTATGGCGATAATATTCAGGGGCAATCATTAAACTGGCGTGTAAAACCATCTGCTGAACTTCACGACCGTTCCGTATTAATCGTTGATGATATTTTAGATGAAGGTAAAACTTTGCTCGAAATTATTCAGTACTGTAAAGCGCAAGGTGCGAGCGATGTCAGGTCTGTCGTACTCACGGATAAAAAGCATGATAGAAAAGCTGTTCGTGATTTGAAAGCAGATTTTTGCGGCTTAGTGTTAGAAGACCGCTTTGTTTTTGGTTTCGGTATGGATTATCAGGGTTATTGGCGGAATGCTCCCGGTATTTATGCAGTAAAAGGACTATAAATGCCCGACTGTTTCAATAAACCTCATGATATTATTTGGCGAAGCTATCGGAAGGTTCCTGTTGTAAAGCTTCCTTACCACCAGCGTCATTGGGTGCTTGACCGAGGCTCACTTACAAAGCGCCTTATTCAGGCCTCACAAGGCCACTTTAAGGTTGAAGTGAGTAGTCAGACTTGGGCGTTGCCTAGCCTTGATGAGCGGCGTTTACTAAAATTGCCTGTAGGCCAACGGGCGTTGGTTAGAGAGGTTTCATTGTTCTGCCACGACATGGTGTGGGTAAAAGCCAGGAGCGTCATTCCTAAACAAACATTGACCGGGCCAGAGAAACAGCTAGCGTATTTAGGGTCACAACCTTTAGGTGCCTTTCTGTTTAGGTCAAAAACGATGAAACGTGGACCCTTGCAAATAGCATCCTATAGAAATAAAAGGCAGCAAATTGGCTCGGCACGGCGTTCAGTCTTTTTCCTTCATGGTAAGCCTATACTAGTCAGTGAATTTTTTATGCCGACGGTCTTTTCGTCTACTTAGACATAAAAAGTAGACTACAGTGAACAATATTTAGGGTTTATTCATGAACAAAGCTACGGTTATCGCTTATTTTCATTTAATGAGGCTGCATAAACCAATTGGTATTTATCTGGTTTTATGGCCAACATTATGGGCGCTTTGGATTGCGGCGGAAGGCATCCCTTCTTTGACCGTGCTGGCTGTTTTTGTGCTAGGTGTTGTGGTGATGCGCTCGGCAGGTTGTGTCATTAATGACTTTGCTGACAGAGAAATTGATGGTGATGTGAAAAGAACGAAAGATAGACCCTTAGTCACCGGCTTAATTTCAGCAAAACAGGCGATGATTTTCTTTATTGTTTTATGCGCATTAGCTTTCTTATTAGTCTTGTCGATGAATATGCTGACTATTTATTTATCGGTGGGTGGACTTATTTTGGCCGTTATCTACCCATTTATGAAGCGTCATACATATTTACCGCAAGTGTTTTTAGGCGCTGCATTTGCTTGGGCTGTACCAATGGCTTATGCCGCAGAAACGAATAGTGTACCCAGCATTGTCTGGTTAGTTTATATGGCAACCCTTATTTGGACCGTCGCTTACGACACAATGTATGCCATGGTTGATCGGGATGATGATTTAAAAATAGGTGTTAAGTCGACAGCTATTTTATTCGGAAATTCTGATAGGGCGATTATCGCATTTCTACAAGTCTTAGTCGTACTGACATTATGCATCATCGGGCAACAGGCCAAGTTGGGGCAATATTTCTATTTGGGGATTGTGGTATCTTCGGTGTTATTTGTTTATCAGCAACATTTGATTCGTCATCGTGATAGAGACGCTTGTTTTAAAGCATTCTTGAATAATAACTGGGTTGGTTTAGTTTTATTCTGCGCAATATTCCTAGATTATGCTGTGCGATAGCAAGATGAAAACATGCTTGTCATAAAACTGTAACAGCTAGTGGGTTAAATACAATCTGACTTTTGGAGTGAATAAGATGTCAGAAAAAACAGTATTAATTGTCGATGATGAAGCCGCGATACGCGAAATGATTGTTGTGGCCTTAGAGATGGCAGATTACAAATGTGTTGAAGCAGGCAATGCTCAAGATGCACTTATTGCGATTGTAGATCAACGCCCAGATATGATCTTATTGGATTGGATGCTACCCGGTACTAGCGGTATTGAGCTAGCGCGGCGCTTAAAACGAAATGAAACCACCGCTGACATCCCCATTATTATGCTTACGGCTAAAACGGAAGAAGATAATAAAATCCAGGGTTTAGAGGTGGGTGCAGATGATTACATTACCAAGCCTTTTTCACCGCGAGAATTAGTAGCACGCTTAAAAGCGGTCTTACGCAGAGCAACACCACAAGGCATTGAATGTGAAATAGAGTTAGATGGCTTGATCTTAGATCCTGTTTGTCACCGAGTGACTTCTTACAAAGAAGCATTAACAATGGGGCCAACAGAGTATAAATTGCTGCAATTTTTCATGACTCATCAAGATCGAGTGTATACCCGCTCTCAATTGTTAGACCAAGTATGGGGTGGTAATGTCTATGTTGAAGATAGAACTGTCGATGTGCATATTCGTCGTTTAAGAAAAGCCTTGGGTGAGAAACATGAATATTTGGTGCAAACTGTTCGTGGTACAGGTTATCGATTCTCTGCTCAAACTGTTGGATAACAGCTTAGGCTAACTTATCAGTAAAAGGATGTGGAGATGCACAAGCGCAGTGTTGGACATATAAGATCTCTTTTTTGGGCTTTATTCAGTCTGATTATTATTGGCTTGTTAACTGATCATCTGCCTTGGGTGTTAGTTGTAGGATTATTTTCTTATCTGGTTTGGACAGCTGTTCAGTCTATTCGTCTTCATCATTGGCTGGAGAGTCAACAGGGTGAGCAGGCTATTCCCCAAAGTTATGGCTTATGGGGAGACTTATTCGAAGGCATCTATCAACTTCAATATCAAAACAAACTAGCGCAAAACCACTTAGAATCTCTAGTAAGTCGTGTTCAGATGTCAACGAATGCCCTTCAAGATGTTGTTATCATGACGAATTCTGAAGGCGCAATGGAGTGGTGGAATTTTGCTGCTGCTGAGCTCTTAGGTTTTCGCTTAGAGACTGATAGAGGCCAACTTGTCACTAATCTTATTCGCAACCCATCATTTAAGAGATATTTTGATAGTAAAGATTATAGCGAGCCTTTAGAAATTAACTCTCCTAGCAATAATAAGATAAAACTTCGTATGTACTTAACTCTCTTTGGCCAGGGAGATCGTCTGGTGTTTGCGCAAGATATCACGAGAATTAGCCAGCTAGAACAAATGCGCAAGGATTTTGTGAGTAATGTGTCGCACGATTTAAGAACGCCATTGACGGTAATAAAAGGGTATATTGAAACTTTCCAAGATAGTTCAGACTTACCGCTTAAATGGCAACGCCCCTTAAAAAGTATGTCAACACAGACTCAGAAAATGGAAAGCTTAATCCATGATTTATTGTTATTGGCTAAGTTTGAAACAGCAGATTTAAGCCATACCAGAGAGCCTGTGGATATAGAAAGCCTCTTAAGTTTAGTTTGGCACGATGCGCAAGTTTTAAGTGGTGAAAAACAACATAAAATTAGTTTGCTGTTTAACAATGAGAGTTTGGAACTATCCCGCAGAGAAGCCTCATCTAATCCAAACAAGCGTACTTATATTTCTGGTGATGAACGGCAACTTTATAGTGCAATCTCAAACTTGGTATTCAATGCAGTCAAATATACGCCAGAAAAAGGCTCTATAAAGCTTGAGTGGTGGCAAGACCTTAAAGGCTTTCACTTTTCAGTAAAAGATACCGGTGTGGGTTTTGATCCAATTCATATTCCGCATCTTACAGAACGATTCTATCGTACCGACCCAAGTCGGGATAATACAACTGGTGGTTCAGGCCTCGGTTTAGCCATTGCAAAACATGTATTAATTAATCATAAAGCAAGTTTAGAAATACACAGTAAAGAAGGTGAGGGGAGCGAATTTATCTGTCATTTCCCCTTAAATATACAGACAACTATGGACGCTCAACTCGCAAGTTAAGTGTTTAGCTTCTTTTGGGCATCAATATCTAAATCTACCTTGATGTTATTAAAGCTTCTAGGTTCGTTGACCCAAAATGCCACCGCACCGCATACAGCCGCAGGCAGTGCTAAAAAATTCAAAATAGGCAGCAGAGTTAAACCAAAGGCTAACATACCAAAGCCAAGGGAAGTAAAGCGGTACTTTGATAAATACTTGCGCATATCTTTAAAGCTCATATGGTTATTATCCGCAGGGTAATCAATATATTGAATGGCCATCATCCAGGCTGAAAAAATTAACCAAACGAAGGCAACAATTAGATTGATGCCAGGAATAAGCCCCAATATCAGTAAACCCAGAACGCGTGGCAAATAATAAAGAATTTTCTGTAATTCCCGCATGATTGTTCTAGGTATCATTGCGATAAGCAATTTCCATGAGAAAGGTTCGTCAATATCCTCCCCCTTTAAATATTTTTCTGTGCGCTCGGCAAGGTAGCCATAAAATGGTGCCCCAATCAGGTTTGCAGCTGCGATGAAACCATAAAATAGGGTCATCATGATGACGACAAAATAGGCTAACCAAAATAGCCATTCCATAAATGCTAGCCAATCAGGTAACCAAGAAAGTAGTGTTGCCATCCAGCCATCTATTAGGCTATAAGCCCAAAAAATCATAAGGGTAAAGAGTAAAATATTAACAATAAGGGGAACTAGTAAAAATAATCTGAAGCCTGGTTGGAGTATGATGTGAAAACCTTGGGTCATGTAACCAAAGCCTTTAAATAAATTTCCATTCATAGTTAATACCTTGTTTTGGAAGATCTGCTTATAATGCCTCGCTAAAATAAAAGAGATGAGTATATTTTGAAAGTATTTTTACTTCAGCAGAAAATTTATCAGTGGTCTTGGCTATTTAAAATTGCTTTTTATATGACCATTTTTATGGGTTGTTACATGGCTTTCACGCCTGTGGAGGGTGGTATACAAACAAAATTCAATGATAAAGTTCTCCATGCAGTAGGCTTTTTTGTCATGGCAATAATGGCTCAGCTAGCTCATCCGAAAACAAGATTTATGATTCTTTCGATAGGCTTAGCGTGTTTTGGTTTCGCCATTGAACTAATACAAGCATATTTGCCCTACAGAAGTTTTTCAATGTGGGATTGGGGCGCAGACGTACTTGGCATTGCCGTTTACTTCATATTTTTTGCGCACTTTTTGAAAGATAAACCTTCACTTGATTAAACTCTTCGAACTCATTTAAGTCGGGCCAGGTTCGTGCAGCAATGGAATCGATTTGTCGATAATGATCTGAAGGTAATGTTTTTATTCTAGAGTCAGCTACTAAGACCTGGTGTGCTTGCGCTCGAAAAAATTCGAGCAAGGGGTAATTATCTTTATCGTAGAGCACATCAG